>JAGAKP010000025.1 GCA_017625615.1 Clostridia bacterium | reverse complement strand
CACCTGTTTGCGGCATTCTGTCAATTGGAGCGATCATGCCGTTGATCTTTGCGCCCACCATTCTGATACCGATCTGGGAGTGGATGGCGTATGCAAAGTCGATAAGAGTTGCACCCTGAGGGAGAGAGATAACGTCACCCTTGGGAGTAAACACCAGCGTTTCGTCGGAGAAAATGTCGATCTTGAGGGCGTGCATGAAGTCCTCGGTGTCGATCGCTCCGTCCTCGGTGTCGATAAGCTTGGAGATCCACTGAAGCTTCTGGTCAACTATCTCCTTTGCCTGCTCGCCCGATTTATACTTCCAGTGAGCGGCAAGACCGTATTCAGCCTCGCGGTGCATATCCCAGGTACGTATCTGCACCTCTACGGGGATACCCTCTTTACCTATTACGGTAGTATGCAGTGAACGGTAGAGGTTGGGCTTGGGAGTGGATATATAGTCTTTAAATCTGCCGGGGATAAAGTTAAAAGCCTCGTGAATGATACCCAATGAGGTATAACAATCAAGCTCGGTATCCACGATAATACGGATAGCGTAGAAATCGTAGATCTCCTCAAAGCTTTTACTGCCCGAATACATCTTTTTATAAATGGAATATATGGACTTTATACGTCCCTCAAGACGGTATTTTATATGGTTTTCATCAAGCTTTTCGGCAACGAGGGATTTGTAATGGTCAAGAAAGCCCTTGTTTTCGCCGTAACGCTTTTCCACGTCACGCTCTACCTCATGGTATCCGATGGGATCGAGATAGCGGAGTGCAAGCATTTCAAGCTCCTGCTTAATTTTCTGGATACCGAGACGGTGAGCAAGCGGCGCGTACACGTGCATGGTCTCCAACGCAACGGAGCGCTGTTTTTCCTCACGGCGAACGTCAAGCGTGCGCATATTGTGAAGACGGTCGGCAAGCTTGATAAAAATTACGCGCAGGTCCTTGCTCATCGCAAGGAACATTTTGCGCAGGTTTTCGATACTTTCGTCCTGCTTTGTCTCAAATCGGATATGAACCAGCTTGGTAACGCCGTCCACAAGCTCAGCGACCTCCGTGCCGAATTCCTTTTTGATAACGTTGAGATTTACCTTTTCACCGCAATCCTCTACGGTATCGTGAAGAAATGCGGCGCAGATGGAATCGGTATCAAGCTGAAGGTCGGCAACGATATCCGCAACGGAAATAGGGTGTATGATATATGGCTCGCCCGAAATTCTGGTCTGACCATCATGCATCCTGTCCGCAAATTCATATGCTTTTGTTATCTTGGCTATATCGTAGCCGCCGTTTTGCTTTAACTTTTCAAGCAAGCTTTCAAAAGTAACAGCCATTATTACACCTTTTTTATAAGTTACGTTTACGATTGCTTTGCCTTTATTCTGCTGAGTAACGCAGAATTATCAAGATTTATTTTTCCGCTGAAGGGCTTTAATGCTATTCGTATGAGCATATCGGGAATATGCTCTACGTCGGCAATTCCCTGCTCCTGCAAAACATCGCTTATTATAAGAATTTTACAAACGTTTATGTCGTTGCCCGTATCCTCGTTGATACCGCTTGCAAGGCGTCGGAGAGATATGGGCTTGTTTCCGTCGGTACTGCGGCGCAGATAGCGGAACACCTCACGGAAATCGGTAAGGGTGGGAATTGAAGAAGCATCCACCTTCTCGGTATTTTTCGTATCAACTGCTTTAAGATAAGCCTTATACATCTCTTCCTGAGCATCGCATTCGCCCTCGGAAAGACGCATTCCCTTGACGAGAAGCTGAGGAGCGGAGGTACCCATAAACTCGTTTATCTCCAAAGAAAAGGCGATATCGCACTTATCTCCCTCGCAGAAGGAAAAGCTTTCCGCGCTCATGCCGAAGTAAACCGCGGTAATTTCGTTTCTGCCTCCGTCGGACACTCTTATCTTCATATGCTTTCCGCCGGAAAGAGGTGTTACGCCCTTTACGGTGGCGCCGTTAAGTATAAATACGGGAACGGGATTGGAGAGTCCGAAGGGCTCAAGACGCTGAATATCCTCTGCCTGACGGAGAGTAAGCTCGTTAAAGGAAGCCTCGCAGTCGATCTCAAGAGGTATTACAAGCTCGTTTTTCTTTATGTGCTGTTGAGCGTACGTGTTAAGTCTTTCGATAAAATCGGGTAGATTCTTGCGTTCTATGGAAAGACCCGCGGCAAGCTCGTGTCCGCCGTACTCAAGAAGAAGATCTGAGCAATATGCCAACGCGTCCATAAGAGAAAAGCCCTTTATGCTTCTTCCGCTTCCCTTGCCTATGTCGCCGTCAAAGGAAAACAGCACGCTGGGAAGAGAATATTTTTCGGTAATGCGGGAAGCGACCACGCCGATAACTCCCTGATGCCAACCGTCGGAGGAAAGAACGAACGCCGTCTTGTCCGCCTGCTGATCTGCAATCTGAATGAGCGCCTGATTGTATATATCCAGCTCCGTGGACTGACGGAGCTTGTTTATTTCGCAAAGCTCGGAGGCGATACGGGTAGCATCCGCCTCGTTATCCGCAAGCAAAAGCTCCACCGCACGGACTGCGCTGGTTATTCTGCCTGCCGCATTAATACGGGGTGCCAGAACGTAGCCGATGGTAGAAGAGGTTATCTTTTTAATCTTTTTGCCGTTTTTGAATATTCCGACCTGCTCCATAAGGGCGCGCAAGCCGTGATATTTGGTGTTTGCAAGATTTTCGATACCGATAGCCGCAATAAGACGGTTTTCGCCAACGATGGGCATAACGTCGGCAATGGTGCCGATAGCGACTATTTCGCCGTAACGGTCGCAAATATCCTCGCTGTTGCCGTGGAGGGCGCAAAGAAGCTTGAATACAACACCGACGCCCGCAAGCTTTTTGAAGGGATATTGGCAATCCTCGCGGTGAGGGTTAACCACTGCAACTGCATCGGGAAGAATATCGCGGCAGCTGTGATGGTCGGTAATTATCATATCCATACCAAACTGCTTTGCGTATTCCGTCTCTGCCACTGCGGTAATACCCGTATCAACGGTAATAAGAAGGTCTACGTTGCCTGCGAAGCGCTCGATTGCGGAGCGGCTTAAGCCGTAGCCCTCGTTCATACGCTCGGGTATGAAATAACTGGTCTCCACACCCAAGGAGGACAGATAGGTATACAGCAGCGTGGTGGAGGTTACACCGTCCACGTCGTAATCTCCGTATATGCAAACGCGCTCTTTCTTTTCTATTGCTTCTCTTATACGGGCAACAGCCTTATCCATATCCTTGAGCAGATAGGGATCGTAAAAGGAAAGTCTTGAAGTATCGTAAAAATCGGCGACTTTTTCTGCGGTATCAAGTCCTCTTGAGCAAAGCAATCTTGCCGTAAGAGGCAGAAATCCGCTTTCCGCACGCAAAGCCGCGGCGGCATCTCTTTCTGCGCCGTTTATGACCCACTTCCTTGAAGTCAAGGTCCTCATCTCCTAAAATTTATTTTATAACAATCTGTACGGTATATGCGTTTTTATTATAAACGAACACACCGGAAATTTCTTCGTTTGAAACGGTCACCGTTACGGGTACTGTCATATTTCCTGCGGCTAACTCGCCGAGCTGTGACATATCCACGGTTACGGAAATATCCTCTTCCGTGATGGTATCGAGAATATCCTGCAAGCCGCGGAGCTGTATTACCATATCCTCAAGCGCTTTCGCGTCATATTCCTCGGGAATATTGATAAACTCGATATTTTTCGAGGAAATCACCATATCGCGCTTGCCGATATCGGGAACGGATATAAGCACCGTTGCATATTTGGATTCGCTTACGTTGGTAATGCCCGCGGGAGGGTTGATGCTGAGCTTTATAGGCGAATCAAAGGCGGTGTCCGTTTCGTCAACGTTGATAACGTACTCACGAACGTTTTCCATCTGCTCCACCGTGCCGCGGAAGCGAACCGTCGCAAGGTCGCAACGGATATCTGCAGTGAGCGAAGAAAATATTCCGCCCGTAAGGTTTACCTTAACGGGAATATCCTTCTCGACGTAAACGGAAACCGAGGTGGTAACGGTATTGTTTTCAACGAAAATATAAGTGTTGTTCACTTCCTTCTTGTTTAGATCAAGAAGCTTTACGTTTGCGGTAGCCTTTACGGAGTTTACAAGCTCGCCAAGCTCAAGATCAACGTATGCACCGGATATCTTTTCAAGCTCGTTTTCGGGTCCCCACACGGTGACGGTGGCGGGACTGCAGTTTACGGTATCTATGTACAGATTCTCTGCCAGAACGTAGCTCATATTACGAACCTGAACCATAAACTGACGGGATACGAAGTTATCTACGTACAAGCGTATTTCGCGGACCGATTGAGAAGAAACGGTGGTACCGTTGGGTGCGGTTATCTGTACGGAAAACTTGTTTTCACCTGCCGCGGCTACCGAGGAAAGATCAATAACGGCGGTGATATCGGAAGCACGCACGCGGTTAACGTCGGTACGCTTGCCTGCGATGGTTACGTCAACGGTAAGGCTGGGCTGGTCGAGAAGCGTATATCCCAGATTCTGTCTGAGCTCGCCTTCACCCGTAACGCTGATGGGAATATTGGTAAAGGTTTTTGAATAATCGGGACTGTCGTAATCGATGGCGAAAAACCAAAGAACGATGGCGCTTATCACTGCAAGTAAAACCGTAAAAACGGTTGCTATCTTGTTTTTATCCGCACGGAGCGCGTTCTTTTTAGGGGTGTTTGTGTTATTGCTCATTATTTTCATCCCCCTTTTTCTTCTTGGTAATGCTGGTAAGACGTTTTTTGACCTTGCTCTTCAAGGAGTTTTCCTTGATTATAAGTTGATTTTCAAGATATTCCTCCAGCTTTTTGCGGGAGAAGCCTCTTTTAAGTACACCGTCGCAGGCAACGGAGATAATACCCGTTTCCTCGGAAACAATAAGTACGATAGCATCGCTATTTTCGCTCATTCCGATACCTGCACGGTGACGGGTACCGAGATCCTTTACTATTTCGGAGTTTTCGGAAAGAGGTAAAAAGCAGCCTGCGGCGTGAATACGTCCGTCACGGAAGATGGCGGCGCCGTCGTGAAGGGGGGCTTTATTGAAGAAAATGTTACCGATAAGGAAGGATGTGGTCTTTGCATCAACCACGGTGCCGGTACGGATAACGTCGCCGAGTTTCGTGGAACGCTCAAAAACCATCAACGCTCCCGTTTTGGACTGAGAAAGCTGTTCTGCCGCAAAGGCGACCTCGGAAATACATTCCGTATAAACAGCCACCGTCTCATCGTCCATTTTCACTCGGATACTGCGCAGAGATTCACCGCCCACCTTTTCAAGCACGCTTCTTAATTCGGGCTGGAAAACGATGACCAACGCGATAAGTCCGACACTGAAAAGATTGGAGAGGATAAAGTTAAGTGCGTGCATATTAAGCACATCGCTTATGAACAGCAAGCCGAGAAGCAGAATAAGACCCACTGCCAGCTTGCCCGCACGGCGTTCCTGAATGAACTTGAAGGAGTAATACAAAAGGAAAGATACTATAACAATATCTATCACGTCGATTACAGTAATATTTAACAGAGTTTCTTTTACGTAATAAAGAAAATCACTCACGCCCTTTTCCTCCCTGACGAATAAAATAACTGAATAAAATATAATACCACAAATTCTACATTATGTCAACATTTGATGAAGCGAAAGCTGCGGCAAATGCCTTGACGGCTTTTCCTCTGTGGCTGACCTTATTTTTGGTCTCCATATCCATTTCGGCAAAGGTCTGTCCGTATTCCTCGTTAAGGAAAACGGGGTCGTAGCCGAAGTCGCCGTCGCCTCTGCACTCGAATATGATCCTGCCCTCACTGCACTCCTCACAGTCCAGACGCTTGCCGTCGGGAAAGGCACAGCAGATATGGCAGACGAAGCGCGCAGTGCGCTTTTCAAGAGGTACGTTTTCAAGCTCCTTTAAAAGCTTTTGAATATTGCGGATATCGTCGGCATCCGCTCCCGAATAACGGGCAGACATTACGCCCGGCGCACCGCCGAGAGCGTCTACTACCAGTCCCGAATCGTCGGCTATAGCGGGCAAGCCACAAAATGCGCAAACGGTGCTCGCTTTTTTATACGCGTTGCCCTCAAAGGTGTCGGCGTCCTCGATTATATCGCCTTTAAATCCTACTTCTTTGAGAGTAAGAATATTCACCTTGTCGCCGAAATAGCCGCGGAACAGCTCGCGAAGCTCAGATACCTTATGGTTGTTGTTTGTAGCGAAAACGATATCCATGATCAATCACCGAACATAGCCTTTACAAAATCCGTGGGCGAGAAGGGACGGAGATCGTCTACTCCCTCACCTACTCCGATAAATCTTACGGGAATACCCAAGGTATGCCTGATGGCAAGAATAAATCCGCCCTTTGCGGTACCGTCAAGCTTGGTAAGCACAAGTCCCGTTATGCCTGCCGCCTTGCCGAATTCCTGAGTCTGCATAATTGCGTTCTGTCCCGTAGTAGCGTCAAGAACGATAAGAGTTTCTCTGTGCGCTTCGGGAAGCTCACGGTCGATAACGCGGTTTATCTTTGCAAGCTCATCAAGCAGGTTCTTTTTGTTGTGAAGTCTGCCTGCGGTATCGACGATAAGCACGTCTGCCTTTTGCTTGCGTGCGGCGGCTGCGGCATCGAAAACAACTGCAGCGGGATCCGCTCCCTCGGACTGACGGATCATCTGCACGCCTGCTCTGTCCGCCCACACGCCGAGCTGATCTATGGCGGCGGCACGGAAGGTGTCTGCGGCGGCGAGAATGACCTTTTTGCCTTCCGCCTTATAAAGAGCGGAAAGCTTGCCGATGGAGGTGGTCTTTCCCGCACCGTTTACGCCGATAACGAGGATTACGTTGAGTCCGTCCTTTATTTCGAGAGGCTGATATTCGCCGATAGTCTCGCACATAATTCTGCGAAGCTCGTCACGGGCTTTTTCTGCCTCCCATATATTCTTTTTCTTAAGCTCATCACGGAGAGTTTCTACGATATAATCGGAGGTTTCAACTCCTACGTCTGCCATGATGAGAACGTCGAGCAGTTCATCGTAAAAATCCTCATCCACCTTTTCGGCAGAGGAAAACAATTTTTCAAGAGGGGTGATGAACGCCGCCTTGGTTTTGGCAAGACCTTGTTTTAATTTATCAAAAAAGCCCATTGTTGCTCCTTTTTGTTATGAATGACTGTATTTTTTAATATTTTCCTCCATCATATCCACGTTGAGGCGGAGGTAGTTGGAAACGCCCTTTTCGTACATGGTAACGCCGTAAAGCACGTCTGCACGCTCCATAGTGCCGCGTCTGTGGGTAATGAGGATATACTGTGTGGACTGGCTGTGCTCGCGGACGTAATCTGCGAATTTTGCAAGGTTAACGTCGTCCAGCGCGGATTCTATTTCGTCGAAGATACAGAAGGGCGAAGGATTTATTTCCTGCAAAGCGAGATACAGCGCGATAGCTGCAAAGGACTGCTCGCCGCCGGAAAGGAGAGAAATGCTCTTTACGCTCTTTCCCGGAGGTCTTAAAATAATATCTATTCCGCATTCAAGAGGATTATTGGGATCCTCAAGCTCTACTCTGCCGCTTCCGCCGCCGAAAAGTGCCGAAAAGGTTCTGCCAAAGGCGGAGTTTATACGGTCAAAGCATTCAATGAAGGTATCCTTCATGGTGCGGGACAGCTTTTCGATGGTGGAATCCAACTGACGGCGGGTGCGGTTGAGGTCGTCGGTCTGCTCGGTAAGGAAATCGTATCTTTCCTTTTCAGCCTTGTATTCCTCAACTGCGTTTACGTTGATATGTCCCATGGCGCGTATCTTTGCACGGAGAGACGCTACGCGAGTAACGGCGGAGCCCATCTGTTCATCGGGCAATCTGTAGGCGCACGCGGCGGTATAGGTAAGCTCGTATTCGTCCCACAGCTTTGCGGAAACGGTATCGTAATCCGTGTTAAGATTCTGTCCTCGGGATTCAAGTCCCGTAAACCTGCGCAACGCTTCTTCCTTTTTGTTTTGTGCTTCCTTTACCATACCGCGGATGCTGACAGCGGTCTGCTCGGATGAATCACGGGAAGCGAGAAGCTCTTTGAGCTTTTCACGGCATTTATCCGTTTCGGCAATATACTGCGCCTTACGCTCATCGTAGCTTTGAAGGAGGCTTTCGGAATCCCGCGCCTGCTTTTCGGCTTCTGATACGGCGTTTTTATTTTCGTTTATACGTGCAACTATGCCGTCCTTCTTTTCGGTAAGAGAACGGATATGGGTATTCTGTCTGTCAAGAGAGGAATTCTTCTCGAAGAGCTCGATACGAACGCGGTTGCACTCCTCAAAGGATTGGGTCTCCGTTTCCTTCGTCTTTGCGCTTTCCATAGAAGCCTGCTCAAGAGCGATGCGGGCGGAAGCGAGAGTTGCCTCTGCCTCAAGCAACGCCTTTTCTGCCGATGCGGAGGCTTCCTCTGCGTCCTGCTCCTGACGGGAGGACTGCAGGCGGATGGCGTTGTTATGGTTATTTTCCTCTTCAAGTCTTACACGTGCTCCGTCACAAGCGCGGACAGCCTCGTTAAGAGCCGCGGTTGCGGTATTTACAAGATCTTCCGCAAGAGCGTTTTCCTTGGAAAGGATGATGTATTCGGCATCAAGCAAGGAGATCTTTTCCTCAAGGTCATCTGCTTCCTTTTGCTTTGTCTTTATCTCGCCGGTAAGACGGTCGATATCCATAGCGCGGGTAAAGAGACCTGCTTTTTTGTGGGCACTGCCGCCGGTTATACTTCCGCCGGGGTTTACCACCTGACCGTCAAGAGTGACAGCCTTTACCTTATATCCGCAAGCAGCCGCAACGGCAGTGGCGGAATCCATATTATCGGTAACTACGGTTCTTCCGAGAAGATCGTCTATTACGAGGCGAAATTTTTCGTCGCTCTTTACGAGATCGGAGGCGATACCGAGGTAGCCATCAATTTCCTTGAAGGGGGCTTCGTTAACACGGTTGCCCTGAACGGTCTCGATAGGCAGGAAGGTAGCTCTTCCGCCTGCGGACTTCTTAAGATAACGGACTGCGTTCTTGGCATCCGCTTCCTTTTCGGTAATTATAAACTGCGCAGATGCGCCAAGGGCGGTTTCAAGAGCCAAAACGTACTTTTCATCGGTGGAGATGACCGAGGAAACGGTACCGATAATTCCATTAAGCTCCTTGCCCGAAGCACTCATTACGTTCTTGACGCCATCGGAATATCCCTCGAAAAGAGCCTCCATTCTGCGGAGGTTTTCCCTGCGGTGGTCAAGAGCGGAAATATCGAGATTTATTGCGGATATTTTTTCCTTAATTTCCTTATGTGAAGCGCGGTTTTCTTCACAATTTTTCTTTGCGTTTTCTTGCTTTTCGTTTGCTTCCGCAAGGCTCTTTTCCGCTTCTGCAAGAGCGGTGTTTGCAGTTTCCAGCGCAACGCGAAGCTCGGTAATACGTGCGGCAGATGCGAGAAGCTGTGCTTCTGCCTCATCACGGGCGCGGACGGTCTCCTCAAGCTTTGCGCGGAGTCCCGCGTACGCTTCACGGAGGCCCGAAACCTTTTCGTATGCGGAGGTGTATTCGGAATTTGCCTTTTGCTCCTTTTCGGCTGCCAAAAGTGCGTTTTCACGGCAGGCGGAATAAACCTTTTCTGCCGCGGTAAAGGCTTCCTGCGCCTTTTCCTGCTCGGCACGGAGGGTATCCCCTACCTCGACTGCGGCGGAAAGCATATCCGATGCCAATGCAAGCTCGCGCTCACTGCGGGAGATATCGTCGGCATACTGACGCGCCATACGGCGGTAATGCTCAGCATCGTTGATACGAAGCGCCTTTTCGGATTCCACAGCAGCTACGTTTTTTTCGCCCTCGGAAATAAGACGCTCGGTTTCGGAAAGCTCACGTCCTATATCGTAGCCCTCGCGGAGAGCGGCGTCAAGCTTTTCGTCAAGCTCGCGGACGGTGTTTTCGCTGTTTTCAAGAGCAAGGCGTGCGCCTGCGGTCTCAGTAGCGTTTTTCTCTATATCGCTGCGGAGCTTATCTATTTTATCCAGCCAGAGAGTTATCTCCAAGCCCTTTTTCTCTTCGGAAAGGACGAGATATTTCTTTGCGTTTTCAGCCTCCTTTTCAAGAGGGCCGATACGGGAGGATACCTCGGAGAGAATATCGTTTATGCGGGTAAGATTGTTTTCGGTCTCCGCAAGCTTTCTCTCCGCCTCCGCCTTTTTATAGCGGAATTTGGATATTCCCGCGGCTTCCTCGAAGATATCACGCCTTTCGTGACCCTTTTGAGAAAGAACCTCGGATATTTTGCCCTGAGAGATTACGGAATAGCCCTCTCTGCCGATACCCGTATCGTAGAAAAGCTCGTAGATATCCTTGAGTCTTACCTGCTTTTTGTTGATATAATATTCACTTTCGCCGCTTCGGTAATATTTACGGGTAATAGTTACCTCGGTGCCGTCGTGAAGCCTGTATACGTCCTTTTTGTTATCCTCGCTCTGCTCCTCGGGATTAAGCTCCATAAAGGTCTGCGCGTGGCGGTCGTATTCGTCGGTGGTATCGAGAATAATCGAAACCGAAGAAAAGTTTGCGGCGGGACGTGTGGGCGTACCGTTGAATATAACGTCCTCCATCTTGCTACCGCGAAGGCTCTTCATAGACATTTCACCCAGAACCCAACGGACTGCATCGGAAATATTTGATTTACCGCTTCCGTTAGGACCGATAATCGCTGTCACGCCGTTATCGAAGGTTATGCGGGTCTTATCGGGGAATGATTTAAACCCCTGCATTTCTATACTTTTTAACTTCAAAAGATCAATCCTCTATATGTATTTTTGCCGTGTACTCCGGCAGGTCGGTTCCGTATACCGAAACCGAGGAAAAACCGTATTTATTCTTGAAAAACTCCGTATTTCTTCTGTGCTGTCCCGCCGCCTTTGAGCAAGCGGAGGAGTTTACGTAAACGGAGAGCTTCTTGCCGCGTGCTTCTCCGATAAGCGCGCATATTTTTCTGCGGTAAATTTCGCTTTCGGTAAGCTCGCCCATAGCGGGATGGGTGGCGCCGAAGGGCGCGGAGGCAAGAGATTCGGAAGCGTGAAGTCCCACACGCAGTACCTTTACGCCGCGGGAAAGGAATATCTCCATACAATCGGCGCAGCGGGTAACGGCGTCCTCAAGAGTGAGAGGTGAATATTCGCCATTTAACGCCATGCGGTAAAGTGGGGTATCCTCAAATACTACCGTTGGGTAAATACGGGTTTCGTCCGCGCCCCAATCACAAATGGCTTGGGCTGTGGCAACCTCGTCTGCGGGGGTGGAAAGAGGTAATCCAACCATCATCTGTCCGCCCAGACGGAAACCGTATTTTTTTATAAGCTTACAGGCGTTTTCGCTGTGGAGAGCCGTGTGTCCTCTGCCCGAAGAAGCAAGCACCTTTTCGGATACGCTTTGTATTCCCAATTCGATTACAGTCACTCCCTTGCTTTTAAGGACGGAAAGTATTTCATCGTCTATAAAATCGGGGCGGGTGGAAATGCGTATACCGCTTACGGCGCCGCTTTTTACGTATTGGTAAGCCGCGTCAAGCAACGAGATCATACGCTGACGGTCGATAGCAGTAAAGCTTCCGCCGAAGAAGGCTATCTCGCTTTCCTGCCAGCGGCTTTCAAGGGCTTTTTCGACGGTGGCGCGAAAGGTATCAAGCTCCGCACGGCGGTCAACACCGGTTATTTTTTTCTGGGAGCAAAAGACGCAGGCGTTGGGACATCCCTCCTGCGGGATAAAAACGGGTATGTTACGATGGGTCTTCATCAAGCTCACCAAGCACTGCAAGGGCTTCTCTTGCGGCGTTCTGCTCCGCTTCACGCTTGGTACGTCCGCTGCCTTCGCCGAGACAGTTGGAATTAAGCATTACGCGGAAGGTAAACACACGGTCGTGAGGAGGTCCCTCCTCGCTGACGGGGACGTACTCCAGCAATTCCTCGGGAGTCTGCTGTACGATCTTCTGCAGACGGGATTTATAATCCTCGTTACCGCCCTTGGAAAGCTTGGAAAGGGCGTCCTTTACGCGGGGCATAAGAAAACGTCTTGCCTGATCCATACCGCCGTCAAGATAAATAGCGGCGAGCAGTGCCTCAAATGCGTCTGCCACGGTGCTCTTTCTGTCACGTCCGTTGGTGACCGCCTCGCCGTGTCCCATACGAAGATAACTGCCGAGGTCGATCTCACGGGCGAAAGCGCTTAAAGAGTTTTCGCACACTATGTTGGCGCGTATACGGGTGAGATATCCCTCGTCCAATTCGGGAGACGAGCGGTAGATATGCTCCGAAACGATGACGGACAAAATGGAATCTCCCAAAAATTCAAGTCTTTCGTTTGATCGTGCGGCTGATTTTTGCTTGGTTTCGTTTACGTAGGAGGAATGAGTGAGGGCAGTGAGGAGAAACGTCTTGTTTCTGAACACGTAGCCTATCTTTTTTTCCAATTCAACGTAAGGGAGCGGTTCGATCAGGTGATTCATTTTGTATCGCCTCCTTCAATCTGGGAATAAGTCCGCTTTCGTGGAAGGTCTTTGCCTGCCTGATAGCGGTGAATATACTTTTTTCATCCGAGCTGCCGTGTGCCTTTACCACGGGCTTTGCAAGTCCGAGGAAGGGCGCACCGCCGTGCTCACGGTGGTCTATCTGCTTTTTAAGCGAGGTTATCTGCCTTTTGGTAAGGATACCCGCAACCTTGGAAACGCGGTTTGCGTAAAAGATACCCTTGAGCTTGCTCTTCATAAAGAGTCCCATACCCTCGATGGTCTTGAGCAGGATATTGCCGGTAAATCCGTCGCAGACGACGACGTCGCAGGTATTGCAGGGAATATCTCTTCCCTCTACGTTGCCGACGAAGTTTATGTCCTTTTCCTTTGAAAGGAGCGCGTTGGACTCAACGTACAAGGGCGTGCCCTTTGTGGGTTCGCTTCCGTTGTTAACAAGTCCCACGCGGGGATCGTCTATACCCATTACGAGACTTGCGTAAAGATTTCCCATATGTGCAAAGGTGCGGAGAAGCTCGGGCGTGGCGTCGGTATTTGCGCCCGAATCTACGATAAGCACGGGATTTTCAAGAGGCACTACCGCACCCAAAGCCGCTCTGCGTATACCGGGCAGACGTCTTATTTTAAGTGACGATACGGTGAAAAGCGCGCCCGTATTACCTGCGGACACCAAAGCGTCCGCCTTGCCGTCACGAACCAGCTCTGCGGCAACTGCCATAGAGCAATCCGCTTTTTCCTTTAAAACTGCAGAAGGATGATCCTCCATGGTTATGGCGCTTTTGGCGTGTACCACGGAAAGGTTGGGAGGCATTGCGCCTCTGTTGCTGATCTCCGTATAAATGGCATCGCTGTCGCCCACGAGTATGATATCTACGGGCAACTGCTCGGCCGCCATAAGAGCGCCGCCGATAATCGCTTCGGGGGCTTTATCGCCGCCCATTGCGTCAACTGCTATTGTTGTTCTCATTTCTTGGCTTCCTCTGTCCAGCCGCAATTACTGCGGCAATAATACTGATCTCTGTTTTTCTTTTTAAGAACTATATCTCCGCAAATAGGGCATTTTCTCGTCTGTGGAACGTCCCACGAAATAAATCCGCAGGAGGAATCCTCACAAACGTAATATGTGGTCTTCTTTTTGCTCTGACGAATTACTATACGCTTTCCGCAGTTGGGACAAACCACGCCGCTGTCCTTTATAACGGGAAGAGTGGTCTTGCAGGTGGGGTATGAACGGCAAGCAAAGAAGCTGCCGAATCTGCCCTTGCGAAGGACCATCTCGCCGCCGCAGGTGGGACATTTTTCATCGGAGATTATTTCCTTTGCCTCCAGAGGCTTTTTTTCAGGCTCGAGAGGCTTTGTGTTTTTACACTTGGGGTAATTGGGACAAGCGGCGAATTTGCCGTACCGTCCGTTACGTATAACCATTGTAGAGCCGCATTTTTCGCAAACCATATCGGTTTTTTCGGGCTCCACGGTTATTCTTTCGCTTCCTATGGAGCTTTCAGCCGCGGAAAGCTCTGTCATAAGGTCTTTATAAAACTCGTCGAGAACCTTGATATAATCCTTGTTGCCGGATTCTATCTCGTCAAGGTTTTCCTCCATCGCCGCGGTGAAGTTGTAATCCACTATTCGGGAGAAGGCGTTAAGCATAAGGTCTGTGGTAACGAAGCCAAGCTCCGTGGGAACGAGAGACTTGCCCTCTCTTACAACGTAGCCTCTTGCGATTATAGTAGTGATGGTTGTAACGATGGTGGACGGTCTGCCTATTCCCTTTTCCTCAAGCATCTTTACAAGGCTTCCTTCGGTGTATCTGAAGGGAGGAGCGGTAAAGTGCTGCTCGGGAAGTATGGCGGAGCAAGCGCAAAGATCATTTTCCGCAAGGGCGGGAAGCTTATCCTTTGCGATCTCGTCGTCACCGCTGTCGGAATCGTCACAGATGACCATATATCCGGGGAATCTTACGGTAGCGCCTGTAGCGCGGAAGATATTTCCGCAAGAATCGAGGTCGACGGAAACGGTGTCGATTTCCGCGGGCTTCATCTGGCTGGCTATAAAGCGATCGTATATAAGCTTATACAAACGGAACTGATCGGTCGTAAGACGGCTTTTGATCATTTCGGGTGAAAGGGTGGGATCGGAGGGACGGATAGCTTCGTGAGCGTCCTGTGCGCCCTTCTTGACCTTATAGGTATTGGGCGTTGAGGGATAGTATTTTTCACCGTATCTGCCGATTATATATTCCTTTGCCGCGTCACGCGCTTCATCGGAAACACGGAGTGAATCGGTACGCATATAGGTGATAAGACCATGAGTGCCGCGCTCGCCGATATTGATACCCTCGTAAAGCTCCTGCGCGATCATCATGGTGCGCTGTGTGGGAAGGGACAGACGTCGGTTCGCCTCCTGCTGAAGGGTGCTTGTGGTAAAGGGAGGCTGAGGACGGCGGTGCTTTACGGAACGCTTAACGGAAGCAACGGTAAAGGGGGAATCCTTTACGGAAGCTACCACCTTCATAGCGTCAGCCTCGTTATGAAGCTCCTGCTTGCCGTTACGGTCGCCGAAATACTTGGCTGTAAAGGTATCGCCCGCAGGGTTGGAAAGCTTTGCGGTGACAGTCCAGTATTCATCGGGAACGAAGGCTTGAATTTCCCTCTCGCGCTCAACGATAAGGCGGGTGGCGACGGACTGAACGCGTCCCGCAGAAAGGCCGTTTTTGATCTTCTTCCACAGGAAGGGGCTTATTTTATAGCCCACGAGACGGTCAAGAATACGGCGCGCCTGCTGTGAATTGACAAGGTCCATATCTATATTGCGGGGGGATTTTATAGCCTCCTTGACTGCGGATTTGGTTACCGAGTTGAAGGTGATACGCTTTATCTTCTCTTCGGGTATGCCGAGGACCGCGGCGAGATGCCAGCTTATTGCTTCTCCCTCACGGTCAGGGTCGGCAGCAAGAAGAACTTTATCTGCGTTTTTTGCTTCTTTTTTAAGCTCTTTTATAAGGTCGCCCTTGCCGCGTATATTTATATACTGAGGCTCAAAGCCGTTTTCAACGTCAATGCCGAGCTTGCTCTTGGGAAGATCGCGGACGTGGCCGTTGGAGGCTATGACCTTATATCCCTTTCCAAGAAAGCCTTTGACGGTATGCGCCTTGGTAGGCGACTCAAGTATTACAAGTGTGCTCATATATTCTCCTTATTGCTTACCTGCTTTGATATATCTTCCTCCCGCCGCGGCGATAATTGCACCGTCAAGTTCAAGGGTGGTAAGCAGTTCGTATATCCTGTCTATTGAAATCCCCGTTTTGTCCGAAAGCTCGGAGGCTGTAAGGGGCTTTTCGCTTATTATTCTGAGGAGTCCCAATTCGTCGGTATCCTTGGTCTTTTTAGGTGCGGGCGGAGTAATTCTTCTGCCGTAGCCCTTGGTTTTAGTAACGGTGTACGCCGTGGTGGGTATGCGGAGGCCCGGATCCTTAAGCTGAAGGGATTCCATTACCTCTGCGGGAGAGTTTACGGACATTGCTCCGTCAAGCATTACGGTTACCCTGCCTGCCACGAAATATACCGATTTGTTTTGCTGTAACGCTCTTTTTGCGGTTATTATCGCACCGCTTCCCTCTGCCGCCTCAACCACCAGCGTACAGTCAGACAGTGCGCTGATTATTCGGTTACGTGCGGGGAAGGAATACCTGCCCACGTCTGCGCCGGGGGAATATTCGCTTATGACTACGCCGATTTTGTACATAGTGTGAAAAAGGCGTACGTTTTCGGGCGGATAGACCTTATCTATAGGCGTGCCGAGAATACCTACGGAAACGCCGCCGTTCATAAGTGCGGTATGGTTCGCCGCGCCGTCTATTCCCTTGGCAAGACCACTTATAACGGAAATGCCTGCTTTTGCAAAGCTTTCCGCATACTGCTTTGCGGCTTCCACGCCTGCTTCCGTGCAGGTACGGGTGCCCACCATCGCAACGGCAAGTCTGTTTTTAAGGCGGGTGATATCGCCGTAATAATACAGCATGACCGGCGGGTCGGGAATGTTACGCAGGGAATCGGGAAAATCCTCGTCGTGATACGTGATAAATCCTATTCCGCGGTTTACGCAGGTCTTATATATTTCAAGAGACGCCGAAAGGTCCTTGTTTGAAAGAGGCGCTTCGTATTTTGCGTATGCTTTGGGCAGAAAGGAAAAATCTCTGCATTCGTAAATATCTCTTGCGGAGGAAAACTTATCGAAAAGAAGGTCGGTAAGTCTGTTTGCCGCACCGCAGATACGCTGAAGCCAAATATAATACAATCTAACGTCCATTATTACACCGTGTCATTTCCCAGATTATTATGGATGCGGCAGAAGCGGCGTTAAGGCTTTCGGTCTTGCCCGTCATGGGAATGATGACCGTGGCGTCCGCCAGAGTCTTTACCTGCTCGGATATTCCCTGCCCCTCGTTGCCGATGATAAAGCTGTCGTCATCCGTGACCGCAAAGGTACCGAGAACGAGAGAGTTATCGTGAAGTGCGGTGGCGTATACCTTGCCGTACCCCTTTGCCTTTTCTACTGCCGAGGAAAAATCCGAAGGGATATATATTCGTGCGGCAAACACCGCGCCCATTGAGGCGCGGAGCGTCTTGGGATTAAATATATCTGCGCAGTCGGGTGAAAGGACTATTGCCTTTACCCCAAGAGCAACGGCGGTACGTATTACGGTACCCAGATTGCCCGTATCCCTGACCGACTCAAGAAACAGTATTCCTCCGCAATCGGGATTTTCCGTTGAAAAGCTCAATCCCTTACACACGCAAAGGATACCCTGAGGTGCGGATTCGGTGGATATCTTTTCAAATACGCCGTCGCTGACCAAATATTTTATACCGTCGGGCAAGGCAGAAATAAAACCCGAATAAGTGCCGAGCGCCTTTTCGGTGAAGTAAACCTCCTGCGGATAACCGCAGTGGCGAAAATACTCCTCTGCCAGATGTATGCCCTCTATAAAGAACAGATCTCTTTCCGTGCGCTCCTTGCGGTCGCGCAGACGGACTAAATCCTTTATCCGTTCATTGTTTCTGGATGTGATAGTGTTCATTTACGCTCCCAGCCAAAACAAAAAAATATACTATTATTATATTAAATAATAGTACATTCTTTTTTTATTGTCAACACTTTTGTCAACACTTTTTTCCTAAAACTACGCGGTCGATGCCGTGGTTGTCTCTGAGCACCGCCACGGAGAAGCCTGCCGCCTTCAAAATCTCGGAAACGTCCTGTGCCTGGCCTATGCCGACCTCATAGCAGATAACTCCCTCGGGCGTGAGGATGAGGGGCAGATACTTGGTTATTTCACGGTAGAAGCGGAGTCCGTCCTCGCCGCCGTCAAGAGCAGTCTCGGGCTCGGACAGCACGTTGGCGTCAAGAGACGCGATATCGTCGGTGGGAATATAAGGAGGATTGCTTACCACCAGATCGAACCGCTTGCCGTTGGCGGTAACGAGATCCTCGTAGTCCTCGATATCCAGAGCGTCAAACCGTTTTACGGTGACGTTGGGAAAATCCTTTAAATTTTCCTCAGTATAAGGAATAGCCTTGCGGGACAGCTCGAGCGCGTATCCGCGTACGTCGGGACGCTCGGATGCGATAGCTGCGGAAATACATCCGCTTCCCGCGCATATATCCGCAAAGCAGCCGTCCTTGGGGATAGCCTTTATGCAAGCCTGCGCCAATATCTCCGTATCGGAACGGGGAATAAACACACCGGGGCCAACCTTTATCTCTCTGCCGTAAAACCAACAGCTTCCCATAACGTACTGTACGGGAACGCCCATTGCGATCTGTCCGAGGCTATCTGACATATTTGCGGGGAGAGATGAGGGAACGGTATCCTCAAGCTTAAGATAAAGTCTGCTTCTGGGGATGGAAAGATGGTGGCAGAGAAGGATATCTATTATTTCGGTTATTTCTCTTGCGCCGTCCTCCGAGCAGCCCTCGGTAAGCGTTTTTTTGAGCTCGTATCTGTATTCGCCTATATTCATACGTTTTCCTCCGATACTACGGGTTCATCGGTATTTTCTTCGGATTGCATATCCTCCGTGGGAGGAACGAAATCGGGAAATTCTTCGGGTAATGCAGACTTGATGGAGCATATTGCAACCTCCATCATACTGTCGTCGGGCTCACGGGTGGTAATGCGCTGCATCCACAGACCGGGAGCGGAGAATATCTTGGTAAAGAAGTTATCGTGCTTGCCTGCATACATAACGTACTCGTAGTCAATACCTACCACCAAAGGAAGGGCTATAAGCTTGACCAGCACGATAAACCACCTCTCCCCTACGGGTGCCATGGGGAAAAGTGCGCTTACGCCCCAAAGGAGCAGAGAATTGACGAGAATGGAAACTATAAGCACCAAAAACATAAAAGAGGTGCCGCAACGGGGATGGAAGCGGGTATGCTTGCGGACGTTCTCCACGGTAAGCTCGTCGCCCGATTCGTAGCAGGCGATGCTTTTATGCTCCGCACCGTGGTACATATACACGCGCTTTATATCGGGTATAAGGGACGTAAGACCGATATAGCCGATAAAAATAAGTATTTTAAGTCCGCCGTCAACGCATCTGGATGCGAAATGGAATTCAGCCGCGTCCACGTTGAAGATGAGGTCCGAAATGAAGGAAGGAAGCCACATAAACAAAACCAGCGCAAGCGCCACGCCGAGAACCACGGAAATGGCGGAGACCACCTTCATCATTTTGTCGCCCAGCTTTTCTGTAAGCCATTTATCGAACTTGCTTTCAGGCTCCATATCGTCGATACCGAGAAGCTCGGTGGCTTCTGTCATGGTACCCATAGAGAGCACGAGGGTTTCAACGAAGTTGACTATACCGCGTATAACGGGAATGCGGAGCAGACCGCTTTTTTCCTTGACGGATTTATATTTCTTTTTGCGGACGGTTATTTTGCCGTTATCGGTACGGCGGACAGCCATTGCCACGTCCGGACCGCTTTTCATCATAACGCCCTCCATAAGAGCGCTTCCGCCTACTCTGCCCAAACGGCAGGAAATTTTATTATCGGATTTCTTTGACATATTTTGCCTCCCGACTTGAAATCTTAACAATTAGATATTATAATAAAAACGAAAGCAAAAGTAAACAGTAAATTGTAAACAATTTTTGGAGGTAGGCTTGGAAAACACACTGTTCACAAAAAAAGACAGCGGATTTATATGCCTTAACTGCGGCAAAGAGGTTCCGCCTCTGGGTTATTCGTCCAGAAACCACTGTCCCTTTTGTCTTTGCTCGCGCCACGTAGACGTCAATCCCGGCGACAGAGCCAGCGAATGCGGAGCGGTAATGGACCCCGTAGAGGTGCGCACCGAAGCCAAGCGAGGGTTCGTTATAACCCACAAATGCAGAAAATGCGGTTTCAAGCGCGTTAACGGAAGTCAGAAGGATGACGACACCCGTCTGCTTATAGAATACACCAATCCATACAATATTCCGCGGGGAGGTAAAAAATGAAATATTTAAAAAGATTTTGGCAAATTTCTTCCGCACCCCTTATTTGCGCGGTGCTGGGCTTTGCGGGCGCCGTATGTATCGTACCCTTTTCGGGTGTGATGACCGCCCTTCCCCTGCTTACCGTTTGCGCACTGCTTGCAGGATTCGTTGATATGCATCCCGCGGCGAAAGCAACCATATTCGCCGTGTGCGGAGGCTTGCTTGGCGCGGGTTATTCGGGAGAAGCCTTTGACATTATCGTCTTTGCGGCGATATGCGGAATAAGCGGATTTCTCGGCCACGTTACGGTAAATTTATTCCGTGACGAAACGAAGCGATTCTGGGCAGTGTTGCCTTTGGCGGCGGTGGTTGCAATACAGCTCGTCTTCGGCGGAAACATTGTTTCATACGTTAAGGCGATGCGGGTTTCTGAAAATTATGTTAACCAACACTACGACGGTGCCGACGAGAACGTCGGCAAGCTCGAATACCACTATTTATCCGGCAGTTGGCGCAGAGAAATCACTTCCTTGCCCCGCGCTGAAGCAATCGGAGGACTGGTAGTCTGCGACGAGGTAGTTCAAGATAATTATGTAAACAAGGTCGAGCGGTTGCTGATGGCGGAAAAGCGCGCCGAAATAGCAAACGTACTAAGAGACGCCTTCCCCAACGGATCCTTTACCGTTGAAAGCGAAAGGATATACGGCTACCCTGACGGCGACGTGAAAATAACAGACGATACGGATTATACCGACAGAATGGTATTCGTGGTATACCTCGGCGCACTTACCGACGGCGACGGATTCCTTGCTTCCGCGGCGGCGTACCGCGAGGCGTTGATAGCGGCAGAGGTTGACGTTGCAAGGGTAGTTTTCCGCGGCGGCGGACTCGGGCTGTATCCTATGGAAGAGGTAAACACCGGGCTTCCCTTCACCGAAAACAAGGTAAAATACAACTGCGGTGTGGTTTTTGACCGTCTGCAGGACGGACTTGACAGGCATTTTATAAAAAACATTTTCTTATATAACTGAAAAAGGAGCAACTCAATGAAGAGCAGAAACGAAATGAATCCCGAATTTATGTGGGATTTTACACACATTTATGCAAGTAAGGCTGATTGGGAGAAGGCTTTGGCTGAGGCTGACCGTCTTGCAGAGTCCATTCCCGCAGTAAAAGGAACCTTGGGCGAAAGCGCTGAAAGTCTTAAAAAGGCTATGGACCTGCTGGCACAGGTACAGCAGGCTGCAGAACTTCCCTATATCTACGCTATGCTTTACAAGAGCGCGGACAACTCCAACAACGAAGCTCAGGAAATGGAAGCAAAGGCGATGTCTTTACTGGTAAAGCTAAGCACCGCTTGTTCTTTTATTGAACCCGAAGTTCTCGCTATCCCCGAAGAAACGTTAAAAGCATATATGGAGTACGAGGGACTCGCCACTTACCGCCATATGCTGGAGGACATTTCCAGAGGCAGAGCCCACGTGCTTGATGAAAAGAGCGAGATGCTTCTTGCTCAGATGGGCGAGATAAGAAACATTCCCGACGATTGCTTTACCATGTTCTCCAACGTGGATATCGAGCTTCCCGTTATAACCGACGAGTATGGCAACAAGGTACAGCTTACCAACGGTAATATGGGTATATACCGCGAAAGCAAGTGCAGACGAGTTCGCGAGGAGACCTTCGAGGGATACTTCGGTACATACAAGAAATACGTAAACACCGTTGCCGCCATGTATGCGGGCAACGTAAAGCTCGATAACTACTACGCCGCAGTTCGCGGTTACGAAAGCGCCTGCCACAAGGCTCTGTTCGGCGGAAATATTCCCGTTTCCGTATACGATTCTCTTATTGAAGCGGTACACAACGCGCTGCCCACCATGAAGAGATATATTCAGCTCCGCAAGGACGCCCTCGGACTTGAAAATATCGATATGTTCGACCTTTACACTCCCATGATCGAGGATGTGGATTACAAGGTCACCTACGAGCAGGCAAAGGTTATGGTAAAGAAGGCTCTTCTTCCTCTGGGCGAAAGGTATCAGGAGCTGCTTGAAAAGGCTTATACCGAGCATTGGATGGACGTATACGAGAACAAGGGCAAGCGTTCCGGCGCATTCTCCTGCGGCGTATACGGCGTACACCCCTACGTGCTTCTCAACTACACCGACGGTCTTGACGATGCCTTCACCATGGCGCACGAGCTGGGTCACGCAATGCACTCCTATCTGTCCTCCGAAAAGCAAGATTATGTTAACCACGATTACCGTATAATGGTTGCCGAGGTGGCATCCACCGTAAACGAAGTATTGCTTACAATGTATCTGTTGAAGAATGAAACGGATAAGAAACGCAAAGCGTATATACTTAACCATTTCCTTGAAGGCTTCCGCACTACCGTGTTCAGACAGACGCTTTTTGCAGAATTTGAGCGTAAAGCACACGATATGGCGCAGGCAGGCGTTCCTCTCACGCCCAAGGCACTGTGCGATATTTACCACGGTCTTATTTCCCTTTACTACGATGGTGCAGGCATAAACGAGATAATGCAGTATGAATGGGCGTACATCCCCCACTTCTACACAGCATATTATGTCTACCAGTACGCAACCGGATTTTCCAGCGCGGTAGCCATTGCAAGAAATATTCTTGAAACGGGCGACGCAAGCGGATATCTTGAATTCCTCACCACCGGCGGAAGCGATTATCCTCTTAACGAGCTTAAGATCGCAGGCATCGACCTTACCAAGCCCGAGGCGGTAAGCAGTGCTATGAAGGTATTTGACGATACCGTCACCGAGCTTAAAGAGCTGCTTGAAGATATTTAAAAACACACAGTATCCCGTGAAGATAAAAATCATCACGGGATACTTTTTTGTATATTCGTTCCCGTTGCGGGCAAAAATAGCCTTGCCGGAATAAACTGAAGACGGGGCGATGATCAAAAGTGAACGAACAAACTGTAATACGGCGCGGAGATATATATTATGCAGACCTTTCACCGGTGGTGGGGTCCGAGCAAGGCGGTGTGAGACCGGTGCTGATAGTGCAAAACGACGTCGGCAACAGACACAGCCCTACCGTTATCGCCGCGGCAATAACTTCGCAAACGGGTAAAGCAAGGCTTCCCACACATATAGAGGTAACGGGCGATAGCATCGGTATGGGTAAAACCGCAGGATGCGGGCTGGCAAAGAATTCCATAATTCTGCTTGAGCAAATACGTACTTTGGATAAAAAGCGCCTTAAAGACAAAATGGGGCATCTTGACGATACCACAATGCGTCAGGTGAATGAAGCGCTGAACGTAAGCTTCGGACTGTAAAAAAGAAACGCCGTGAGAAACACACAAGAGTTACTCACGGCGGTATTTTTATTCGGGAATAATGAGCGTGCTCAACGCTTTTCTTTGTCCTTCGGTAGGCGTTTTAAGCTTTCCTTCCGATAAAAGAGCGACTATGCAGTGAAGCAAAAACCATCCGTCCGAATTAAACACAAACTGAAGTTCATATTCCCTTCCCCGCTTAAGATGGGCAGGAACCGAATTCAGTTCCGCTTCCACAAAGGCGGCTTTGAAGGAATCGAATTCAGCTTTATACTTTGCTTTTATTCGGTCACCTATTTCAATAAGCTTATTGCGAACATCTTTGGTAGTCAGTATTACGATCTGCCACGACGTTTTAAAATGTCCGTCGTAATCGCCGTTCGTTTTGATATACCCAAGCTCAGCGAGCCACGCGTATTCGTCCTTTGACAGTACATCCTCAAATTCTCTTTCATAAAGAGAAAGTACGCGTCTGGCATCTGCGCTGTACCGAAGCATTCTGTTCTCGTCTCTGCTCGACCATTCGCTATCGATCTGCCACAATCTATTTTTCCCATCGGAAGTCCACATAGGACCACACCAATTTTTCATAAAGGTATAATCCTCCGGCAGTAAAATCTCGTCGTGAACGAGGGAAGCGTGGAAGATATTGTTACCTCCGTCGGGACGGACGGTTGCAACTTCTTCAAAGGAAATCTTATCATCCATTACCTTCTCGCCCGACCAAGCGGCAATATACGGAATAAGGGACCACAAAATAAAGTTATGGTCTCTGACGGGACTTTCCGTCAAACTTATAGGCTTATCGGTCTGACCGCACCAAATATCGGGACTGTCAAGTATGCCGGAGGATATAAGCTCATCGTAAAGCTCGTTTGCAAACAGCTTTGCTGCTTTTTTGTACATATCATTTTGTATTGTGAGGAGCTCTGCAGTCGGCTCGTTGATAATGAAATTAACTATATACTTATCCTTCACAGCCAACAAAAAGCCGTATTGTTCAAGAAAATTCACTTCCGATTCAATATAAACGGGAGAAACACCGAGATCGTCGGCTATTTCATTTACGGTCTTCGGGATATTGCGCACACAATAGCAAATATTTTGCGACAATGTTGAACGGAAAAATTCGTCGGGATTCTTTGTTCCCACATCACCGTTTATACCGCAGGAATGAAATCTTATTGGATTAAATTTAAGTTCACTTGATTTTCTCATAGTATCCATACCTCGTTTCAATTCTTTTTTTGCTTCAAACAAATGCCATTTGACGGTACCGACGGGAATATCTAATTCTTTTGCTATATCAGCCTGCTTGCGGTTTTCAAAATAAAAAGCTATAATTATCCTGCGTTGGAGCTTTGAAAGATACGCTATCTCTTTTTGCATACGGAGCAGAGAATCTCTTTCTTCGTGCGTATCCGACAAAGAGTCAGTATCCGAAATAAGATTGCTGACTTCATCAATGGGCACGCCGAACATACTTTTTGACGTATCGCGGTAATAATTGCTGAGTGCGTTATGGGCGACAGTCCAAATGTACTTATTTACGTCGGCTATATCGTCCCTATTTACAAGGGCGTGGAAGGCTTTTAAGACTATCTCCTGCGAAAGGTCCTCTGCGTCGTGTATACTTTTGCACCGCTTCAGTGCAAAACCGAATATGGGCTTCAGGTATTCGGTTATTGTTTTTTCGGCTTCTGTTCTGTTCACTTGTTTTACCTCGTTTTGAAAGCTTTCAACCATATAGACACGGAAAAGAAAAAAGGTTGGAACTTTTTTGCTATTATAACAAATCTTTTTAAGAAAGTCCATACAAAAGCCCTTTGGTTTCGCTTTAAAACGGCGCAGACAGCATTTTAGTTGTTTTTGCGAAGATTGCGTGCCGCGTGTTTTAATCGGAGCAAGGCGGTTTTTGCGCGACGTGAAGTGGAGTAGGGCAAAAATTTCTACACGAAAAATATAAAAAAATAAAATTAAAAAAGGTATTGACAAATTGAAATTCTTGTGTATAATAGTAAACGTTCACGCGGCTGTGGCGGAACAGGCAGACGCGCACGTTTGAGGGGCGTGTGGGCAACCGTATGGGTTCAAGTCCCATCAGCCGCACCAAAAAATCCAACTCATAGTGAGTTGGATTTTTTCTTTTTTGTCAAAGCTGTGTGAAATTACAGTTTCTTTTTATAACCCGCATTATTAGTTTGAAAGCCGTAGGACGCATAAAAACCGCAGGCGTCCAAGCGGTCTTTTTCAGTTACCAATATCATTTGGGTGCAATTTTGTTCACGTGCTTTTTGCTCAAGCGCGCTCATCAAAAACTTTCCTATTCCCTTTCGTCGGTGGTTTTTATCGACAATGAAATTTTCCACTACTAAAAACGGACGGCAATCTCCGTACAATTCTCTGCAGATAATACCCATTACCGTTCCGATGACTTTTCCGTTTTCTTCATACACCAAAATTATATGGCGGTTTTCCTTTTCAATAATTCCAAGTTGTTTTTCCATTTCGGAAATATCGGAGCTTTCTTCCCAAAACTGATAATAAAGCTCTGCTAATGCCGGAAGGTCTGTATTTAAAAGCTCGCGTACCATAATGCTATTCCTTTTCTATTTTGTCCTTTTCCCTGCCCCAGATATTTCCGCGGTGGATAAGATGAAGCGATGCGAAGAGGACGGGCACTTCCTCAACGCGGCGGACGGCTATAATTTTTGCGAAAATATCGTAGCCGTTATTATATGCATACGACGGGATGAGAACGTAATCTCCCGTAAGATAACCGAGGACGTTTCCATTGAGGGAAAACTCTATTCCCTCGGTGCGGGGAATGCCGGAAAGGATATCCCCCGGCATAATATCGCGGCAAAGAAGAGGATAGTTTTCTATGGCAATACCGCCCTCAAGCTCAAATTCATCCATAATTTTCATATTTTCCACCTCCTGCGCCTATATTATAACATATTTTTTAAGTTGTTTCAATTCTTTACTTGACAAAGTGAAGTAAATATAATAAACTATATGGGACACGGAGGTATTAAAAATGTTTAAGAAAATTTGTGTACTGTTTCTTTCCGCTGTGCTTGTCTGCACGGCATTTGCAACCGTTTCTTCTGCTGCCGGCTCTTGCAGAGTAGGCGTTGAATACGCAGTGGAAGGCGAGACTCTTTCCGTTACCGTAACTTATTCGGATTTTAACGATAACGACGGCGTCGTTGGCGTTTCCGGCAATATGTATTTTGATAGCACAGTTCTTGAGTTTAAAGAGGTTAAGGCTGACCTTCCCGAGGAATGGGGAGATCAGGGCGAAAACTGGAGCAAGCTTTACAGCGAAGGTAACGTGCTTATGGCTCTCGTGTTCAGCAGCGGTGAGGTTGGTCACGGCACCACCGATCCCGTTTCCTGCACCGTAGAATTCAAGATCCTCAAGACCGGCGTTGACACCGCGATCGAAGTCAAGAACAGCGAGATCACCGAATCCGGCGCGCTTGAGATAATCACCGCTCCCAACACTTCCCTCACAGTTTCCATTTCCGAAAGCGGTGAGGTAAGCGGCGACGTAAGCGAAGAAGAGATCTCTCTCCCCGATGAAAGCGAAGACGCTTCCGTTCCCGAAGAAAGTGAAGAAGACGAAAGCACTTCCGAGGAATCCGAAAAGGCCGAATCCAACGTAAGCGGAACCGATAATTCTTCCGAAGTAAGCGCCGATGAAAAGGATAACGGGGGTAACTGGTGGATATGGCTCGTTATAGTTATTGCAGTCGTTGCAGTAGCAGCCGTAGTTGCAGTTGTTGTAGTGAAGAAAAAGGATAAATAAGTAAGTTTAAGCTGACCGTTCAAAAGGACGGTCAGCTTTTTTGCAATCACCCCAAGAAGCCTTACGGCTTCTCGGGGACCCCGATAATCACCCCAAGAAGTCTTACGGCTTCTCGGGGACCCCGATAATAAAAAGGTTGTTGCCGATTAAAACAACAACCTTTTTTTATTACTGATCATTCAACGGTGATCGTTATGGTGCAGGGCTCGGAATCGCAGAGGCCTTCGGTATAAGTATACGTGAAGGAAACGGTGCCCGTGAAATCTGCGGGAGCGTAATAGGTGAAGGTACCGTCGGTTGCAACGGAAACGGTTCCCTGCTCCGGCATAGAATTGATCTCAAACGCCAGATAGCTCGGAGCGTTCTCCATAATAACACCGCTCAAGGCGGTTCCCTTTTGTACGGTAAGCTTGATCTCGTCGAGCTTGTCGGGATATACGTCAAGGGTGCCCTTGATAAACTGATACGTATAATCGTAGATCTGACGGATGCTTTCGTCCTTGGAGGTTGCCGCATCGTAGTAAACCAAAGTATCCTGATAATACATATGGACGCAATCCTTCATATATCCGTAAAGGACGCCGCCGGAAAGGTATTCAAGATACTTTCTGTAAAGAATATCGTTGGTGAAGCTCTTTGCGGATATTTCTATTTCGATGCCCATTCCGTAAAGCTGTGTGAGATACGCCGCCTGAGGGATACGGGAATAAGGCTCTTCTACCTTGAATACGTAGTTGGGCTGCATACAAGCTATATCAAAGCCGAAGGATTCCCAAGAGGAGAAGCCCGTTGCGGTGTAATAAGGTATCCAGAAGAAATCGTAGCCGCGGTTGTGGACGATCTTGGAGGTTTCGGTTACGATATAGGGCTTGTTTTCCTCGGGATAAACAGCCTCGTCGTACCAATAATAGCCACGGAATTCGATATTCTTGAAATCGTATTCCGCAAGCTTCTCTTCGAATATCTCCATATACCATTCAAGTGCGCGGAGACGGGTGGCGTCATCGGAAAGAAGATCGTTTTTACCGTCGCCGTCAAAATCGCCGAAATCGGTAAGCTTGGGATTGGGGTAATAAAGGGTTACGGTAAAGCCGTATTTGTAGTTATCGTCAAGACCGAGGGCTTCCTTGACCTGACCTGCCGCTTCCTCAAGGGCGAGAATGTTTTCGCCTTCGGTGAACAGGTCGGTTATGGTCCACTTCCAGTCGCTTGCCTTGGATTCGGACCAGCCGGAAAGTCCGGAGGGGAATTTACCGCTGAGAAGGAAGAGGAAGCTATCGAACAAGGTGTCCTTTATGTTGCCGTCCTTATCCACGTAAGCGAGATAAGGAATAAGCTGTTCTGCGGTGTAGCCGTCAAACTGAGGGCTGTGATAAAGAAGAACGAGATCGGATGCGCCGCCGAGGATATTCTTATCGGGTGCCTGATTTCCCTTGCTGAAAAGGCTGTGCTTTTTAAGTCCGCTGTTTGCAAGGGTACTTACGCCTGCGGTGGAGGTGGTACCGAATACCTCAAGTT
>JAGAKP010000024.1 GCA_017625615.1 Clostridia bacterium | reverse complement strand
GGAGCAAAAGCACCATTCCGTCGTGAAGAGAGGACATTATCTTTTGATACGCCCATTCGGTATCCTTTTGGTTGTTGTTATCCCAATCCGCATAGGCGTTTGACCAGAAAACGGTCTTATAGCCAAGCTCGTTGCAATTATCAAGCATTTGGGCTGAAAAGGTCCCCTCGGGCGGACGAAAGTATTTTTTCATTACCACACCCGTTTTTTCAAAAAGATGCTTTTCCGCTTTTTCAAGCTCGGTTTTAAGCGCCTCCTTGGAAAGGACGGACATATCCTTGTGGGAATATGAATGGTTGCAGATAAAATATCCCTTTTCATCGAGGGCTTTTATAAGCTCTCCGTCAGTTTCCGCAAAGGCGGGGAGAATAAAAAATGCGGCGGTGGTATCGGTTTCCATTAAGGTTTTGGCAATCGCTCTTACGTTTTCGTTGCCGTAGCCTGCGTCAAAGGTGAGGTATACCTTTTTGTCGCCCGACCTGCCCATAAAGAGCGCTCCCTTTTCGGTTACCCATTTTTCACCGCCGTAGCACAGCGGCTGTCCCTCGCCGCGCTTAAAATACCACCCCTGCCCCGCAGAAACGGAAAAGGACGGCAGTAAAAAGCATATTAAAACTAAAAAAATAATTGTTTTTTTAATAAATATCAACTCCTTTCTTAACATAGTTTTTACTTAAAATTAATGAATAAACCAAGAAAAATGAGGAACGAGGAATTTATGTATACAGTTCAAGTGCCTATTTCACATCTTTACAGCATTCCCGCTCTTAACGGCGAGCACACCGACGAAGCGCTCTTCGGTACGGAGTGCGAAATACTTGACGATTTCGGTGATTTTTATAAAATCAAAACAGATTACCAATATATCGGCTGGGTGAAGAAAACGGATATTTGCCCCGCTTTACAAAAGGGCGGTTTTGTGGTAAAATGTCCTTTCGCGGACCTGCTTCCCACGCCCGAAAACAACCGCGCGCCCATTATCACCTTCCCCAAGGGAAGCGTGGTGGATTACGGCGTGCCCCACGCGGGTGAAAGATACGGAATGGTAATCCTCCCCGATAAGACGGGCGGATATATGCACAACCAATGGGTGCAGAAATACCCCGAAAAATGCGATAACTTCCGCGACGTTATCGTTGAGACCGCAAAAAGCTATCTGGGCGTACAGTACCGCTGGGGCGGAAAGACACACGCAGGCATCGACTGCTCGGGACTTGCCTTTATGTCCTATTTCTTTGCGGGAATAAATATCTGGCGGGACGCGGATATTGACAGAAGCACCGCATTAAAGCAGATAACCTTGAGCGAAGCTCAAAAGGGAGACCTGCTTTTCTACCGCGGACACGTTGCGGTGTATCTCGGAGATGAAAAATTCATTCACTCCTGCGCCTCCTACGGCGTGTGCTACGGGGATTTTGAGACCAGCCCCCATATGAAAAACAATATTGTTGCTATAGGAACGGTTAAATGACAGATATTTACGTTGCGCCCGAGGTAATTGCCCTTCAAGGGGAATACGCCAAACGGGTGAAAGAAATAATAACCCAAAGATACGCGCAGCCAAAGGTGTTTTTGCGCACCTTCGGATGTCAGCAAAACGAAGCGGACACCGAGCGTCTTGCAGGAATTGCAACTTCCTGCGGTTACACCGTGACGGATACCGAGGAAGACGCCGACCTTATCATAGTAAACACCTGCGCCATACGTGAGCACGCGGAAAAGCGCGCCCTTTCCGGCACGGGACAGTTTAAAAAGATAAAAAAAGAAAAGCCCCATACCGTTATTGCGGTATGCGGATGTATGGCACAGCAGGAATACAGAAAGGATCAGATAAAAAACAGCTATCCTTACGTTGACCTTATTTTCGGAACGGACAAAAACCATCTTCTTGCCGAAATGCTGTACAAGGTGCTTACAAGCGGAAAAAGGCAATATTACGTTTCGGGACTGCACCACGATGAGCTTGGCGTTATTGCGGAAAATACCCCCGTTTTGCGGGTGAGCAATTACAAGGCGTGGGTATCTATTATGTACGGCTGTAACAACTTCTGCTCCTACTGCGTGGTGCCCTACGTGCGCGGAAGAGAAAGAAGCCGTAACAGCGCGGAGATACTGAAGGAAGTAAAATCCCTTATCGACGCGGGCTACAAGGACATAACACTGCTTGGTCAGAACGTAAACAGCTACAAGGGGGATATGGATTTCCCAGAGCTTCTTGACGCGGCGGCATCCTTTGAGGGGGACTACCGCATACGGTTTATGACAAGCCACCCCAAGGACGCTTCGGACAGGCTTATAGAGGTGATGAAAAAGCACCCCGAAACCATAGCGCGGCATTTTCATCTGCCTGCCCAAGCGGGTAACGACCGCATACTTAAGGCGATGAACAGAAAATACACCCGTGAAAAATATCTTTCCACGGTGAAAAAGATACGGGAGGCTATGCCCGATATCGCTATAACCACCGATATTATATGCGGATTCCCCACGGAAACGGCGGAGGAATTTGAGGACACCCTTTCCCTCATCAAAGAGGTGGGCTACGATATGATATACACCTTTATATATTCCCCCCGCCCCGGCACCGTTGCCGCAAAAATGGAGGGACATATCCCCCACGACGAGCAGGTGAGAAGGTTCCGGCTTCTTTCCGCGGTGCAGGACGAAATTTCCGCGGAAAAAAGCAAGAAAGCGTTGGGAAAGACCATAAAGGTGCTTTCCGACGGAAATTGCGAGGGCAGAAGCTCTCAGAACAAGATCGTGACCATGGACAAGGATATCCCCGCGGGACAGTTCGTTAACGTGGAGATAACCGAAACCAAGGCTTACGGACTAAAAGGAAAAGTAATTAATTGAAAGGAAATATAAAAAATGAACGAAAACACAAGAAAAGCAATACTTGCACTGGCAGACGCTATCGAGGTTGACGAGATAGTTATCAACTACAAGGCGGCAAAGGATAATTTTGATAACGACGAGACCCTTTCCACCAAAATAAACGAATATACCGTTCAGCGCATGATATTCGAAAAGGCGGCTTCCGAGGAGGAAAAGGACGAGGAGCTGCTTAAGCAGATCGACAACCGTATGAAGGAGCTTTACGAGGAGGTTATGGCTAACCCCGTTATGGTGGCTCTGGCAAATGCGGAAAACGAGCTTAACGGTCTGCTCAACGACCTCAATACCGAGATCCAGACCAGAATCATTCCCGAATCCGAGCATTCTTGCAGCGGGGATTGTGCCGGATGTAGTGGTTGTCACTAATTTTTACCCCAAGGAAACGAGAAACGATAAACGATAAACGAGGAACTATGGAAGTTTTTTGCGTGACGCAAAAAACCGAAATAATCGTTTTTGATATGTAATGTCTGTAAAAAAGAAAGTCTAATGGACGCAGGTCATTTGGATGCAGAAGGCGTTTTTAGGCGCGTGGAGCTGTAGTAACCTACTGCCCACCGACTAAAAACGTCTACAAAAACGCAAATAAAAATAAATTTTGAGGACGAATTTCGTCCGAGAAATTTTACCTATTATGTGTAATTAAAGCGGCGGGGGCAAGCCACCCGCCCTACATTTGGAAATTTACATTTCAAAACATTAAAAAATATTTGCGTTTTTGGTTCTGCGCCGAATGAACGCGTCCCAAAAAGGAGATTACTTATATGGCTCTATCACCTATGATGAAACAATACTTACAAGTAAAGCAGGAAAATCCCGATTGCATACTTATGTTCCGCCTTGGGGATTTTTATGAAATGTTTTACGAGGACGCTATAACTGCGTCCAAGGTGTTGGACATCGTGCTTACCGGCAGAGATTGCGGCGAGGAAGAGCGTGCGCCGATGTGCGGAATACCCTTCCACGCGGCGGACAGCTATATTCACCGTCTTATAAAGGCGGGATACCGCGTTGCCGTGGCAGAGCAGATGGAGGATCCCAAAAGCGTTAAGGGTATAGTGCGCCGTGAGGTAATACGGGTGATCTCCCCCGGCACGGTAACGGACGGTGATTATCTCCCCAAGGAAAAGAACAACTACATTATGTCGGTATACGCCACCAACGAGGGCTGCGGCGCGGCTTATGCGGACGTATCCACCGGCACCTTCTCCGCCTGCCAGTTCAAGGGAAGAGATGCAAAGGCGTTGCTCCTTTCCGAAACGGCGGCGTATTTCCCCACCGAAGCCTTAGTTTACGGCGCAACGGATATAAAGCAGGCGTTAAGCGAGCGCTTTGGTGCAAGAATAAGCAACATAAACGTTTCCCTTTTTAAATTTGACACAGCCTTTGAAGAGGTTTTCGGCGTGACGGGTGACGACAGAGCAAAGGAATATCCCCTTGCCTGCACCGCCGCGGGAGCTTTGCTTGCACATTTGCGCAACGCGCAAAAATTAGACCTTAAATTTGTTAAGGACATCAACTTTTACGATCCTACCCTCTTTTTACAGCTTGATTCATTTTCCCGCAGAAACCTTGAATTGACCGAATCCGCCTACACCCGCGAAAAGAGAGGCTCGCTCCTTTGGGTGCTTGATAAGACCAAGACCTCTATGGGCGCAAGGGCGTTGAGACGGAGAATTGAGACCCCTCTCCTTGACCCGAGTATGATAAACGCCCGTCTTGACGGCGTTGCCGAGCTTTTTAAGGACCGCGCAGGCAGAGATAATCTGCGCGACGAGCTGGCAAAGATCGCCGACCTTGAGCGGCTTTCCTCCCGCGTGGCGTACGGAAGCGCAAACCCCAGAGACCTGAAGGCGCTTGAAGGGTCTATGCGCCGTTTCCCCGAAATAAAGCAGATATTATCGGCATATTCTTCACCCGAGATAGAGCGTATACATAACGATATAAACCCGCTGACAGACCTGTGCGACAGTATCGGCAAGTTTATTGACGACGATCCTCCCGTGGTATACAAGGAGGGTGGCGTTATACGCAAGGGCGCCCACAAGGACGTTGACGAATTGCGTGAGCTTTTGGAAAACGGAAAAAGCTGGATCGCCCGTATGGAAAAGACGGAGCGAGAGGCTACGGGAATTAAAAGCTTAAAGATCGGATACAACCGAGTTTTCGGATACTATATAGAAGTCCCCAAAAAGGACGCGGAAGCCGTGCCCGAAACCTACATCCGCAGACAGACTCTTGCCGACAAGGAAAGATACGTAACCCAGGAGTTAAAGGATATGGAAAGCCGCGTTATAAACGCACGCGGCAGACTGTACGCCCTTGAAGCGGAGCTTTTTACGGGACTCGTTACCTACGTAAACGCATCCCTCACCTTCTTGCGCAAAACGGCGGAGGCTGTTGCGGAGGCAGATGTTTACGCCACCCTCGCCGCAGTGGCAGAGGAAAACGGATATACCCGTCCCGAGGTGGATATGTCCGATATCATCGACATTAAAGCAGGCAGACACCCCGTGGTGGAAAAGCTTTGCGGGGACAGCTACTTCGTGCCCAACGATTGCCTGCTCAACACGTCGTCAAGCAGACTTCACATTATTACGGGCCCCAATATGGCAGGTAAATCCACGTATATGAGGCAGGTTGCGGATATCGTACTTATGGCGCAGGCGGGCTGCTTCGTTCCCGCGGAAAGCGCGCGTATCGGCGTGGTGGACAGGATTTTCACCCGCGTAGGCGCATCCGACGATCTTTCCGGCGGCACCTCCACCTTTATGCTGGAGATGAAGGAGGTTGCCCATATTCTGGCAAACGCCACCAAAAAGAGCCTTATAGTTTACGATGAGATAGGCAGAGGAACCTCCACCTACGACGGAATGTCAATAGCCCGCGCAGTGGTGGAATATACTGCCGATAAAATAAAGGCGCGCACTCTCTTTGCCACCCACTACCACGAGCTTACCGAGCTTGAGGAGCTTACCGACGGAGTGGTAAACTACAACATCGCCGCAAAAAAGCGGGGCAACGATATTATTTTCCTTCGCCGTATAGTCCGCGGCCACGCATCTGACAGCTACGGTATTGAGGTTGCCTCCCTTGCGGGTGTGCCGAGCACGGTGGTGAACCGCGCAAAGGCAATACTTAAGGATATACTTGAGCATACCTCCGCTCCCAAGGCGGTAATATCATCCGAGGAGCCCGACGAGCTTACCCTCTTTGATATGTCCTGGGAAAATATGAAGGAAAGAATAAAAAACACCGATATTAACACGATAACACCCATAGAAGCAATGGGAATACTTTATGAAATTAAGAAACTGGTGGAATAAATGGGCGTAATTAATCAGCTTGATACCCAAACCTCCAATATGATCGCCGCAGGCGAGGTGGTGGACAGACCTGCCTCTGCCTTGAAGGAGCTTATTGAAAACTCCATTGACGCGGGCGCAACCAAAATAACCGCCGAGATACGCGGCGGTGGTACCCTTATGCTTAAGGTGTTGGATAACGGCAAGGGAATTGAGAGAGAGGATATGCCAAAGACCATTCTCCGCCACGCCACCAGCAAAATTAAAACGGCAGACGATCTTGACGGGGTGCTGACACTGGGATTCCGAGGTGAAGCCCTTGCCGCCCTTTCATCGGTGGCGAGAACGGAAATTATATCCAAGCACGTTAATTCCGACGAGGGCTACCGCCTTTACTGCGACGAAAACGGAGTGGAGCTGGACGTTTCCCCCTCCCCCGACGGAACGGTGATAACTGCCCGTGACCTCTTTTACAACCAACCCGCAAGAAAGAAGTTTTTGAAAAAGGATGCGTCCGAAACCGCCGCCTGCGTGCCCGTGGTTGAAAAACTTGCTCTTGCCCACCCCGAAATTTCCTTTACCTTTATAACCGACGGTGAAAAGCGGTTCGTCACCTCGGGCGACGGCAGTCTTTACAACGCCATTTACGCCGTTTACGGCAAGGAAACTGCGGGAAATCTTATTCCCGCTTCTTACGAAACAGAAAAAATATCCGTTACGGGATACGTTTCCTCTCCCGAATTTCCGCGCGCGTCCCGCAGAGGTCAGGTTTTCCTGCTTAACGGACGGTGCATACAAAGCAAGACCGCCCAAGCGGCGCTGGAAAGAGGCTTTGAAAGCTACATCCCCCGCGGAAAATATCCCGCCTGCGTGCTGAATATTACCGTTGACCCCCTTTCCGTAGACGTAAACGTACACCCCGCAAAGCTTGAGGTGAAGTTTGCCGACGACAGAAAGATTTTTGAAGCGGTATACTGCGCGGTGCGGAACGCCTTTTCCTTAAACGCAAAGGCGGAGGAGATATTTACCGAGGAAAAAAAGGAGTTCACCCCCGTTTACGGTGTCCGTGACGACACGGAAAAGCCCCTCACCCACCAAGAGGTGATACTTAAAAACCCCGTGCCCGCGTTCAGATACGAAAAGGACGAAGCGGAAGCGGTGATAGCACCCTTCGTGCCCCTTACGGATACCGACGAGGTTTCCTCCGTTTCCGAGGTGGCATCCCCTATGCAGGAGCTGATAGAGGAAGCTCTTCCCGCCTTCACCTACGCAGGGGAATTGTGGAACACCTATATCGTTATCACAACCGACACGGAAATGATACTGATAGACAAGCACGCCGCCCACGAGCGTATGATATATGAGCGTATAAGAAAAGCCCGCAAGCATGATGCGCAGGAGCTTCTGACGGGGATCACCGTAACCCTTTCCTCCGAAGAGCTTGCTGCCGCAATGGACAATGCCTCCCTCTTTGAGGAATACGGCTACACCTTTGAGGAGTTTGGCGGTGACACGGTGATAATACGCACGGTGCCTGCGGCTCTCTTCGGCACCAAGCAGGAGACCGAGCTTTTTAAGGAGCTGTGTGCCGCCGCCGCTGACGGAACTGCGGTGCCCCTTACCGAAAAATGCGAAAAAGCGGTATACACCGCCGCCTGCAAAGCGGCGATACGGGCAAGAGAGCATACCAAGCCCGAGGAAAATATCGCATTAGCGGAAAAGCTGCTTACGTCCCCCGAAATAAGATACTGCCCCCACGGCAGACCCGTAATGCATTCCTTTAAAAAGACCGATATAAACAAGTTTTTTGACAGATAGGAGAAGAACATGTCAAGGTTTACCATACTTGCCACCGAGGGAAAGGCGCGCCGCGGCGTGTTTTCCACCGTACACGGCGATATACAGACACCCGTTTTTATGAACGTGGGCACCTCCGCCGCAATAAAGGGCGGAATATCTACCTTTGACCTGCGTAATATAAACTGTCAGGTGGAATTATCCAATACCTACCACCTGCACGTCCGTCCGGGCGAGGATATAATATACGATCTGGGCGGTATACACAAGTTTTTTAACTGGGACAAGCCCGTCCTTACCGACAGCGGCGGATTTCAGGTGTTTTCCCTTGCAAACCTGCGCAGTATAAAGGAAGAAGGGGTTGCCTTCCAATCCCATATGGACGGCGCAAGGATATTTATGTCTCCCGAATCCTCTATGCAGATACAGTCCAAGCTGGCGTCCACCATCGCAATGGCATTTGACGAATGTCCCTCCTCCGTTGCGGACAAGAGATATATCAAAAACTCCTGCGACCGCACCGTCCGCTGGCTTTACCGCTGCCGCGACGAAATGGACAGACTTAATTCGCTGGAGACCACCATTAACCGTGATCAGCTTCTCTTCGGTATTAACCAGGGCGGCGTTTACGCTGACCTGCGCGTTGAGCATATGAAGCAGATACGGGAATTGGATCTGCCCGGATACGCTATCGGCGGTCTTGCCGTCGGCGAGGATGCGGACACCATGTACCGCATTATCGAGGCGGTGGAGCCTCATATGCCCGCAGACAAGCCCAGATATCTTATGGGTGTAGGCACTCCCGTAAATATTCTTGAGGCGGTGGAACGAGGTGTGGATTTCTTCGATTGCGTAATGCCCTCCCGTAATGCGCGCCACGGAAATCTGTTTACTTGGGCGGGTATGATGAACCTGAACAACAACAAATACCTCCGCGACGACAGACCCATTGACGAAAACTGCGGATGCGACGTGTGCAAGCGGTACTCCCGCGCGTATATCCGTCATCTGTTCAAGGCACGCGAGCTTTTGGGTATGCGTCTGTGCGTGCTTCATAACCTGTATTTCTATAACGAGCTTATGGCGAAGATACGCGAGCATATCGAAAAGGGCGATTTCACCGAATGGAAAAACAAAATGGTGCCCATTTTGGGAAAACGCGCACCTTTTTAAAGCAAACTATTGAAAAAAACAAAAAAATGTATTAATATAAATACGTAAATTAAAGAAAAAGGAGATATAAATATGAAAACCTGCACAAAATGCGGAAAAACCTTTGAAGACAGCAACTTCTGCCCCGCTTGCGGCACCGAAGTAAAGGACGCTCCCAAGGCAGAAAACGGCTACACCGAAAGCGATATCAAGGATAACAAGGTATTTGCATTCCTTTCTTATCTCGGTCCCCTCTTCCTCGTTCCCATTCTTGCGGCTCCCAAGTCCAAGTACGCACGCTTCCACGCTAATCAGGGTCTTGTTCTCTTCCTCGCAGAGCTTATAATCGCACTGCCCGTAGAGCTTCTTAAGTGGCTCAATAACTACGTATTCAACGTTATCTTTTCTAAAGTTTTCGAAGGCTGGCTGAACATAGTTCCCAATTCTATCGGCTTCTGCGTTGACCTTATCGGCATCGCCGCAGGCGCACTGGGTCTGGTTCTTGCAGTTATCGGTATTATCAATGCTTTCCAGGGTAAGGCTAATGAACTGCCCTTCATCGGCAAAATAAAGATACTTAAATAATGTCGCTCGGTAAAAAATCACCCCACAAATGCTGTTCGCATTTGCAGGGACCCCGATTAACACTGTAGACCGAAACGCAAAAATATTTAATACGTAATAAAAAATGCGAGAGATTGTACTTTATCTCTCGCATTTTTGTTTGTTTATAAGGTAGAAACCCGTAAAAAAACGGGTTTCTTTTTTTTTGCGTTTCTAACCATTTTTGCTCGGGGGGCAGTAGAATACTACAGCTCCCCTCTCGCAAAAAAGGTTTCTACAGCGTTTTACCATCGCTCACTTCTGACTTTGAGTTATTACAGACGGCAGTGTAGTGCGAACAGTTTACGGAAGGGGCAAGGGGCACCCCGAAAAAATGCTATTCGCATTTTTTGGGGACCCCGGACAAGCCCCATCCCTACAATACAGCCGTTGGTGTAATGCGAACAGTTTGCGGGCGCATCGTGATGCGCCCCTACGAACACAGCCGCGGGGATAGTTCTGAATGTTTGCACAAACAAAAAAAGAAGAAGGTTTTAACGTAGGGCATTTGGATGCAGAAATCGCTTTTCGCGAGCGTGTCGTAGTTTTCTACGACTAGCGAAGCGAAAACGATTAGAAACGCGAATATTAATGAATTCGTTTTAACGAATTCTTACCTTAAAACGAGCAAAACAAATGGCAAGAGATGAACTAATCATTCTTGCCATTCTTTTATTTTTTATTCGCGTTTCGGTCTGCGCCGAATGCACACGTTAAAACTTAAGGCGAGTTAGTTTGAGGACAGAAAACGTCTTTTACAAGCGTGCTGTACATAGGTACAGCTAGCGAAGTAAAAGCGTTTAAAAAACGCGAAATAGAAAAGAAATCTGTTTTTACAGATTTCTACCTTATAAACAAATCACCCCGCGAAGCCTTACGGCTTCGTGGGGACCCCGACAACAAAAATGCGAGAGATAAACTACTACCTCTCGCATTTCTTATTACGTTTTATTTATGATTCGCGTTTTTGGTCTGTCCCAAAATAACCGCCTTAAAACTGGTTTTTGCGCCAGCGGAGGACAAACACCGTCGCACCGCCAACCACGCAAAGTGCGATTATAACCAGAGAGATTATAAGTCCCACGTTTGCCTTGGAGGGAGCCTCGAAAACTACAGTGAAGGTATGGTCCTTATCCATGGTAACGGTGTAGACGCCGTCCTCGGTAAGCTCGATTTCTGCTCCGTCGAGGGTGATCTTGGAGACCTCGTAGCCCTCGTTGGGAGTTACGGTGATAGTCTTTACCTCGCCGAGCTCCACCTTAACGGTGCCGGAGGGATCTACGGTACCGCATTCGCTGTTATAGGTGATGGTGAGAGTAGCCTTGTTTTCGGAAACCTCTACGAAGGCGAGCTCCGTCTGGTTGGAATAAGGCACGGTTACCCAGCCCTTTTCGTCTGCGGCAACGGTATCGCCGATAGAATTAAGTGCGCCGGAAAGGAATTCAAGGGGAGAAAGGTCTGCGCCGGAAAATTCTGCACCGAGGAATATCTCAAGAGAGGTGTTTACGGGCAGTGCGGGGCAGGTGCAATGTACGGTAACGAAGGAGCTGTCTGCATACTCGGTGGAGATAGCATCCTGAATAGCCACGAAATTGGGACTGCCGTTACGGATGAAATCAAAGGAAACGGTATTTCCCTCGGGCTTGAAGGCACCGCCTGCGGGAATAACGAGGGTAAACTCGCTGTCGTTGATCATTATCTTCTTTTCGGGATAATTTTCAGCGGCACGCTGGAATACCTCGGAGGAAACGTTTACCTTTTCGGTAACGTCGATAACGATAACGTCTGCGGTCCAGTCTATATCCTCTACGGTAACGAAGGTATCGGTATTGACTATCTTTCTGAAGGTGGCGTTGATGACCATATTGGAGGAAACGTTCTTTATGGTGTACTTGCCGTTGGAGAGAGTTACTTCCTCGCCGTCAACGGTAACGGAATATATCTCGTATCCCTCGTTTGCCTTGATGGTAAAGGTGATGTTGCCGCCCTCCTCAACCTCGGAAGCGCCTGCGGGAGAGATGGTACCGCCGCCGGATGCGAATGCGGTTACGGTGTAGGTTTCTTCCTCTTCCTCGTTGGTGGACTTGAAGGTTGCTGAAACGGTTGCGGCGGTATCGGTGCACTCAAGAACGTACTCGCCGTCCTCGTTAAGCTTAACGGTCTTGCCGCTTACCTTAACGGTGTTTACCTCGTAATTGATGTGGGGAGCGATAACCAGAGTTACGGTTTCGCCGACGGGAACGTATATGTACTTCTTATTCTCGATCTCGTAAAGGTCGTCCTTTACGGTGATAGAGCCGCCGTTGCCGATGGAAAGAGTGATCTTGCAATAGGGAATGGCTTCTCTGAAGGAAACCTCGATGGTAACGTCACCCTCGGGAGTGAAGGTGTAGGCGTTGTCCTCAACCTCAACCTCTTCGCCGTTGATGATAAGCTTATCCAGCTCATAGCCCTCGTCGGCAACGATGCGGATGGTGGACTCTACGCCCTGAGGAACCTTGGTTTCCGCTTCGGGAATAATGCCGTTAAGGGAGATAACGCCGTTTTCACCCATGGTAACGGTTGCGTTGTAGGTGTCAAGCGCCTTTACGATAACGCGGTATGCGGTATCGGAAGCAAGAGTATCGTCATAGGGGTTGGAGATATCGAAATATCTGCTGCCGCCGGAAACCTGAGTGTCCTCGATAACGTAGCCGGGGAGCGCGATAAACTCGATGGTGTAATCGGTTCCCTCGGGAAGCTTGAGAGATCCCGTTTCTACAGGAGCCTTGTTTACGTATGCAAGTGCGCCTGCAACCTCGTTGCCGTCAATATCAAAGCAGGTAACGGTGATGGTATGAGTCTCAACCTGCTTGAAGGTGATAACTACTGCGTGGTTATCGGTAACGGTGAAGGTATACTTACCGTTTGCGCCCTCGATAGCGGTGCCGTCAACGGTGACGGTGTCTACGAAATATCCGTCCTCAGAGGTTACCTCAAGAACGGCGGTATCGCCGGTAACGAAATAATATTCGTGCTTGGAGGGACGGCTTCCGTCGGTATTGTTAAGGGTATAATCGCCCTCCGCGCCGCAGGAAACGGTCACTGTAAGATTTTCGGGCACGGTGGTGGATTCCTCGGGAGTGCTTACGTCCTCCTCGGAGGATTCGTTTACGGTCTCGCTCACTTCGGTATCGCTGGTTTCAGCGAAGGCGGCGAAGGGAACCAGTGCCAATGCGATTATCAACGCCATGAGAAAGGCGGTGAGCTTACGGTTAAACATTTTTGTTCTCCTTTTATATGTAGGTGTTTTTTCATCAACGCTTGACTTTAACGCTTTGATTTGATATACTTATTTTCAAAGTAGTACCTTGTATTATATAACATAACTGTGAACTTTTCAAGTACAACAAACAAATATTTAAGAAAAAGAAACGGTTATATAGACAAAACCTTTTATAAATTTCCTTTTAAGGAGCTTTTTTGCTATGAAAGTATCAGTATTATTGGGCGAGCGCTATAAAAACGCACCTGCCGACTGTATCGTGGAAAGTCAGGCGCTTATGGTGCGCGGCGGTTATATCAAGCAGGTGGGCAGCGGTATATACTCCCTTTTCACCCCCGCACAGCGTATTATGAACAAAATAGAAAACATCATCCGCGAGGAGATGGACGCTATCGACGGTCAGGAGGTACTCTTCCCCGTGGTTATGCCTGCGTCGCTCTGGCGTGAATCCGGCAGATTTGACAGTATCGGATCCGAGCTGCTCCGCTTCAAGGACAGAGGAAACAACGATATGGTTCTCGGTATGACCCACGAGGAGGCTGCAGTTCAGCTTGCCCGCGACACCGCACAGACCTATACCAAGTACCCCTTTATGATATATCAGATACAGACCAAGTTCCGTGACGAGCCCCGCGCAAGAGGCGGTCTTATCCGCGTGCGTGAGTTTACCATGAAGGACGCGTACTCCTTCCACAGAACCCAGGAGGATCTTGAGGAATACTACGAAAGATGCTACAAGGCGTACGAGCGTATCTTCGCGCGCTGCGGTCTTAAAAACGTCGTTGCCGTCAAGTCCGATTCGGGTATGATGGGCGGAAAGGTAAGCCACGAATTTATGCTGCTTACCGATATCGGCGAGGACACGCTGGTAATCTGTGACGATTGCGATTACCGCTCCAATATGGAAGCGGCTGACAGCATCACCGTAAACGACGAAAAGTATCCAGTCGAGGAGCTTTCCGAGATATACACTCCCAATATAAAGACCATCGACCAGCTTTGCGGCAAGGTGGGCAGAAAGGCAAAGTATTTCTGCAAGGCGGTAGTCTACCGCGTCAACGAGGACGACAGCCACGTGGTGGTATTTATAAGAGGCGACCTTGAGGTCAACGAAACCAAATTACGCAATTATCTTGGCAAAGAAATTCACCCCGCTGTTGATATAGACGAAGATCTGCTCACCGCAGGATTTATCGGTCCCGTAGGCATAAGCAAGGACGTTAAGGTGGTTTACGACGCATCTCTCAAGGGCGCGCACAATTTGGTTTGCGGCGCCAACAAGGCAGATTACCACTACACCGGTCTTGACCTTGAAAGAGACGTTGAGGGCGTTGAGTACGTATCCGTTGCAAAGGCTGTTTCCGGCGGCGTATGTCCCGTTTGCGGCAGAAGAAGCCTTAAGATCAAAAAGGGCGTTGAGATCGGCAATATCTTCCAGCTCGGCACCAAGTATTCCGAGGTTATGGGATTGAGATATACCGACGAAAACGGCGAACAGCAAACGCCTATAATGGGCTGTTACGGTATCGGCGTGGGCAGACTGTGCGCCTGCATTTGTCAGGAAAGCCGCGATAATTACGGTCCTATCTGGCCCAAGTCCGTAGCTCCCTGGCAGGTAGAGGTTTGCGCCCTCCGCGCAGACGAGCCCGCCGTAAAGGAATGTGCGGAAAAATTGGTAAAGGACCTTGAAGCTATGGGCGTGCAGGTATTGTACGATGACAGACCCGTTTCCGCAGGCTTTATGTTCTCCGACGCAGACCTGTTCGGCATCCCCGTAAGGGCAATAGTAAGCCCCAAGAATATCGACGGCGGCGTTATCGAGATCGCCACCAGAGATAAGAGCGTAAAGGTAAACGTTCCTATGGAAGAAGCGATAGCAAAGATAAAAGAATTGCTTTCTTAATCACTTGCGCACAGCGCAAACTTCACTGCCGCAAGGCAACTTCACTGCGTAGCAACTTCACTGAACAAATCCGCGAGAAATCGCGGATTTTAGTTTTTGTTTGCGGGACGTCGAGGACGCCGTCCCCTACGGTTTGTGCATAGCCGTGGGTGTTTGCAAACCGTAGGGGCTGACGTCCCCGTCAGCCCGCGAACTGTTCGCACTACACTGCTGTCTATAATCACCCCTGCGGGGCGAGTGATATGCGCTCCGTGAGCGCGTGATATGCACCTGTCGGTGCGTGATATGGAGCCGCACACGGCTCCGTGATATG
>JAGAKP010000023.1 GCA_017625615.1 Clostridia bacterium | reverse complement strand
GGTGGCGCGGGCGGAGGTCTGCTCCGACACGGACACGCAGGCTTGCTGTGCGATCTCAAAGGGGATATTGAAATAGGCTGTCACGCCCATTCCGTAGACGGTATCCTTTTCCTCGCCGCCCATTTTGGTTATGCTGTAGCGTATCTTCTGATAATCCGTATAGTCGCTCTCCGTCTTGATGAGGGCGCAGGGTGACATTTCCACCGTGCCTGCGGCGTTAACCGCAAGGATGGCTCCCTCGGTATAGGCACGCACCAAGCCTCCCGTTCCGAGGAGTATACCGCCGAAATAGCGGGTGACCACCACGGCGCAATCCACAAGATTTCTGCCGCGAAGCACGTTCATTACGGGAATGCCCGCAGTGCCGTGAGGCTCGCCGTCATCGGTAAAGCGGGAAAGGTTGTTTTCCCTTAAAATATACGCGTATACGTTATGGCGCGCATCGGGATAGCGGGCTTTTATTTTTTTAACGAAGGCGATCGCCTCGTCCTCCGTCTCAACGCGGGCGGCGTTTCCGATAAACACGCTTTTCTTTTCCGTAAAGCGGTCCTCGGCTTCCACGCCCAAGGTGATATATCCCTTCATTACGCGCTGAATTCGCTGTATACGGCGCGGATAGCCTTTTCGAAATCCGCATCGTCAACACCGACGATAATATTAAGCTCGCTGGAGCCCTGGTCGATCATACGAATATTTATATCGTTCTTTGCAAGGACGGTGAACACGCGGGACGCGGTACCCTTTGCGCTCTTCATACCTCTGCCAACTACGGCGATAAGGCTTACGCCCGTAACCACGTCGATATTATCGGGAGAAACGGCACGGGTGATCTCCGTAAGCAATTCGGGCTCTCTTCCCTCGATCTCCTTATGGCTGAGCACCACGCACATGGTATCTATACCGGAAGGCAGATGCTCAAAGCATATACCGTGGGCGGAGAGCACCTCAAGCACCTTGCGGGCAAAGCCCACCTCGGAGTTCATAAGGTCCTTTTCGATACGGATGACCGCAAAATCCTTTTTACCTGCGATACCCGTAACGATACCGTCGGTAGGCAATTCCTCGGATTCGGGCACGATCATGGTGCCGTTATCCTCGGGACGGTTAGTGTTCTTTATATTAATGGGAATTCCTGCAAGCTTTACGGGGATAACCGCTTCCTCGTGAAGGACGCCTGCGCCCATATAGGAAAGCTCGCGCAATTCGCGGTAGGTTATGGTCTTTATAGGAGTGGGGTTTTCCACGATACGGGGATCGCACATAAGAAATCCGCTTACGTCGGTCCAGTTTTCGTAAATATCTGCCATAACGGCACGGGAAACGAGGGCGCCCGTAATATCACTGCCGCCGCGGGCGAATATACGTACCTTTCCCTTTTCGTCTGCGCCGTAAAAGCCGGGGATGACTGCGTTGTATACGCCGGAGAGACGCTCGCCCATAATGGCGTTGGTGGTATGAGGGTCAAATTTTCCGTCGGAGGTGAAGCGCACTACCTCTGCCGCATCCACAAACTCAAAGCCGAGGAAGTTGGCAAGTACGATGCCGTTAAGATATTCACCGCGGGACGCCATATAGTCAACTGTAGTGCCCTGCTCAAGAGCGGCTTCGATAACGGCGTACTCGTCCTCAAGAGACATATCAAGACCAAGGTCTGCAATAATGCCGTCGTAGCGTGCCTTTATCTGCTCCCAAAGGGGCATATAGTTTTCCGTTTTCTGGCAGGCGATAAGCATATCGGTTATTTTTATATCGTCCTTGTGTCTTTTTCCCGGTGCGGAGGGAACCACGTATCTGCGGGCTTTATCGGCGTTTACGATAGCCGCAACCTTTTTAAACTGGTTTGCATCCGCAAGGGAGCTGCCGCCGAACTTTGCGACCTTTTTTCTGTTTCTGAATATCATTTTATCAAATCCTTCTTCGGAATACTACAAAATAAGACAGTATAATAATATCACATTAAAATTTAGTTTGCAAGAAAAATTTTGCCTTACAAGCACAGTATATGTGTTATGTGACCAAAATGAAAAAAATACAGAAAAAATCTGTTAAAAATTAACAAAAATATTGACACGCAATTTGACGTATGTTACCATATAAATGGGAAGAAGAACTGTATAAACGATCGGCTTATAAAAAGGACGCACAAGGAGGTAAAGCCTATGACGAAGACTAAAAGAATTGTTTTATGGTCTGTTCTTGGTGTTGTTGCTACGGCAATTGTGGTTGTAATAACATATTTTATCTGTCTTTTGATAGCGTTTTCAAACAGCAGAGATTATCGACCCGATATCGTTATAGAAAACCCCAACGGCGAAGGCACTCTTATAATAGAAGAATGGCTTTGGGGCTTCGGCGCGGGAGCAGAGATATATTACAAGGAAGACGGATTTTTAAAGCAAAAGAAAAAAATCGGCGGTACATCTGCCGATGAAACGTGTACGCCCTTTTCAGACGGACGTTATACCGTAACTTGGGGAGAAGACACCGTCACGCTGGAATATGACAACGGATTAGCAAAAGAATGGGTTTCCAAAACCTTTGAATTGCCGTAAAAACGGCAAAGGAGGACATAATGGAAAGAAAAACACAAAAAAACACTGCAAAAACTTTAATTATAGCAATATTTGCGTTGTTTGCAGTTCTTGCCGTCATCTGCGGCCTGTTTCTTGTCCTTTTTAATATGAACGGATTTATACTTAAAGGCTTCGAAACGGACTTTGAGGAGACCGTAAAAGCCGAAGGGTATGAGATTCTGGAAACCAAGTCCGTTTACGGAAAGCTGAACGGAAACGGAAACGGCATAAACTATTTTTCCGCCGTACTTATAAAGGCTGACGAAAACGAAATTGAAGCGCTTGAAGAAGCGCTTGAAGAAAAGCATGAGATTTCGGGATATTACAAACAGGAAGGCTTGGAAATAGCCACCGTTTACAACGAGCACGCACCCCTTGAATACGAAACTGCCCTTAACGAAAGCGAAACCTACTACACGGTATATGTGTTTGAGTCCCATATATCGGGAAGCAATCCCCTTGACCCCAAGGGACACTGAATACATTTACACCCCCAAAGAAAAATCACCCCTAAAATCCTGCGGATTTTTGGGGACCCCGAAGAAAAATCACCCCGAAGTAAAATTCGGGGTGAAGTTTTTTATCCAACAATATACGCTGCTATGATTTTTGCGCTGCCCGAAAGGGAGGGGATATCTATCCATTCATCGGTGGTGTGGTAATCTCCGCCGAGAGGTCCCATATCGTCAACGGTGGGAATACCCGCGATGGTGGTATACGCCGCATCCGACCCGCCTGTGACGGAGTTTTCACAAAGGTCGCCCAGACCGTATTTGCGGGAAGCGGCAAGAATATCCGCAAACAGCTTTGCGTTCGCCTCAGTCCTCTCCATAGGAGGACGGGAGGACACCTTGGTGGTTACAGTTTGCGTACCCTCTATAAAGGTGGTATTACCCACCGCAAGGAGGTTTTCTTCCGCTTCCTTTATATCCTCGGACGTGCGGATACGGATATCCATACACACAGAGCAGTTTGCGGGGACGGTATTCATAACCGTGCCGCCCTGAATTATACCGCAGTTATAGGTTATACCGCCCACAGCCGATTTTTCCTCTATGGCAAGCACCTTGTGGGCGGCTTCTTTGATGGCAGAAGCACCGCCGAAATATGTGCCCGCGTGTACGGGAATGCCCGAAATATCGTATCTATACCGCAAAATGCCCTTGCGGGAGGTGGTTACCTTGCCTGCAATTCTGCCCTCAAGGTTAAAGAAGGCTCTTGCACCCTTGGCCTCCTCGCACATAAACTCTACGGTGCGGAGGTTGGAGGAAAGGGACTGCACCTCCTCGTCGCTCTGGAGGATAATTTTTACGGGAGAAGCCGTATAACCGCAGTTTTTGAGGGCTTCCATAAGCAAAAAGCCAACGGCAATACCGCCCTTGCAATCGTAGGTGCCGGGGCCCATAAGCTTATCCCCTACCCGCTGTATTCCGAAAAGCCCGTCGGGATGGACTGTGTCCATATGTGCGGAAAGGCACACGGGGGCACCGGACGCGTCGGGATTGAGGGTAGCGGACATCACGTTGCCCGAGCCCGTTATTTTTTCCACCTTTACCTCATAGCCCTGCGCGGAAGCAAAGTCGGCGCAGAAGGCGCACACAGCGTCCACCCCCGCCTTGTTATCCGATTTGCTGGAGATATTGCAGATATCTATTAAAAAGTTAAGATATTTTTCGTTCAGTATTTCACATTCTTTGAAAAGCTTGTTCATATCCATAAAAGCCACCGCCAAAAGGTATTTTTTACAGTATAGCACAGAAATGAAAAAAAGTACACTCTTTTTACGGAGTGTACCTTTGTTTTTACAGTATTTTCGAAAGAAAATCCTTTACACGGGGGTTATCGGGGTTTGTAAAGAATTTTTCGGGCGGGGCGTCCTCAAGGATATGTCCCTCGTCCATAAACAAAACTCTCGTTGCCGCTTCGCGGGCGAATGCCATTTCGTGGGTGACCACTATCATGGTCATATTAATTTCCGCCAACTCGCGCATAACCGCCAATACCTCGCCGACCATTTCGGGGTCGAGAGCGGAGGTAGGCTCGTCAAAGAGCATTACGTCGGGATCCATGGCAAGGGCGCGGACTATGGCGATACGCTGCTTCTGTCCGCCCGAAAGGGACGCGGGATAAGAAAGCGCCTTTTCGGGGAGACCGACACGCTCAAGAAGCTGCAGAGCGCGCTTTTGTGCGTCTTCCTTTGTCAATTTGCCCGTGAGGACGGGTGCCATGGTTATATTTTCGGTAACGGTCTTGTGGGGGAACAAATTGAAGTTCTGGAAAACCATTCCCATACGGCGGCGGACGTGGTTGATATTACACTTTTTATCGGTAATATCCATTCCGTCAATATAAATATTGCCGGAGGTAGGCTTTTCCAAGAGATTGAGACAGCGGAGAAGGGTGGATTTACCGCTTCCCGAGGGTCCCACGATAACTACTTTTTCACCTTTTTTGATTTCGAGGTCGATATTCTTAAGTACCTCAAAATCGCCAAAGCTTTTTGAAAGGTTTTTAACGCTTATCACTCTTGCGCAGCCTCCTTTCAAATATATTGAGCAGCTTGGAAAGTCCCACTACGATGACCAGATATATTGCCGCAATAGCCAGAAGGGGCCAGAAGGCGGACATGGTACGGGACTGAATTATCGCATAAGACTTGGTAAGGTCAACGAGACCGATATAGCCGACAACGGAGGTCTCCTTAAGGAGAGTTATCATTTCGTTGCCGATGGCGGGAAGGGCGTTTTTGATAGCCTGAGGCAGTATGATGTGCCGAAGGGTCTGCGCCGAGGTAAGTCCCAAGCTTCTGCCCGCTTCCGTCTGACCGATATCAACGGACAGTATGCCCGAACGGAAAATTTCCGAAACGTACGCCGCGGAATTGAAGCCGAAGGCGATAATTGCGGCGACAGCCTTATCTACGGGTAACGCCATAAAGACGACGAAATATATTATCAAAAGCTGTACCATTACGGGAGTACCGCGTATAACCGTTACGTATATACCGCAGATCCAGGTAAGGGGATTGCTTTTTCCGTTACGCTCTGCGCTTGCACGGACCAAGCCGATGAAAAAGCCCAGCACGACGCCGATCAAAGCCGCGAATAACGTAATTTTGAGGGTGACAAGCAAACCGTCAAGAATGATCTGCCACCTGTCCCCCTCAATAAAGTTATGCGCAAACTGACCGGCTAAATTTTTAAAAAATTCAACCATATCAGCAATATTTTATTTTTCGTCGGTATCGGCGTTGATGTACTTATCGATAATGGACTTAAGAGTGCCTTTATCCTCAAGAGCCTTGAGAGCTTCGTTGATCTTAGCGGTGAGCTCGTCGTTGCCCTTTGCGATACACATAGCGTATTCCTCGAAGGTGTACTCTTCGTCGATAATTACGAGGCCTTCGTACTTTTCGATATACTTCTTTGCAGGCTCGTTATCGATGATGACTGCGTCGATCTTGCCCTGAGAAAGAGCGAGAACCGCTTCGGTACCGCTGTTGTACTGCTCAACGGAGCCGATGGAAGAGTCGTCGGAAGCGTAGATATCGCCGGTGGTGCCGGTCTGTACGCCGACCTTCTTGCCTGCAAGGTCTGCAACGCCCTTGATGCCGGATTCGGAAGAGGTGATGATTACCTGCTTACCGGTTGCATAGGTTTCGGAAAAGTCTACGTTCTTAAGTCTGTCCTCGGTAACGGTCATACCTGCGATACCGATATCAGCCTTGCCGGTGCTTACGGAAGTGATGATGGAATCAAATTCCATATTTTCGATAACCACTTCAAGACCGAGATATTCGCCTACTGCTTCAATGATCTCGATATCGATGCCTGCGAAATCGCCGTTATCGTCGATAAATTCGTAAGGGGGGAAGGTTGCGTTGGTTGCAACTATAAGCTTGCCGTCTGCTTCGATCTCACTGTAAGGTCTGAAGGAGGCACATCCTGCAAAAGACAGTACCATAACGGCACAAAGAATAAATGCGAGTAATTTTTTCATTTTCTGTTTCCTCCATAAAAAATATTTAAATACATTATACTCTCTTTTTAAGATAAATCAAGTGCTTTTATGCACAAAGTCGGATAAATTTCATCTTTTTGCATAATTTTACGCAAAAAATACAGAGCTTTTCTTAATATCCCTTGCAGACGTCTATCCATTCTGCGGCTAGGGACGCTTTTTCAAGCTCCTCAAGGGTGAGCTTTACGGCGCTGGAAGCGTTGCCGCAGGCGGGATAAACAATATCAAACCGCTTTAAGGATACGTCCAAAAACACCTTCACACCTTCGTTTACGCCAAAGGGGCACACTCCCCCTACCCCGTGCCCGATAAGGGGCTCCACGGAATCGAAGGGAAGCATTTTTGCTTTTGTATGAAAGCGCGCTTTGAACTTGCCGTTATCCACCTTGGCGTCCCCTGCGGCTACGATAAGCACGGGAGCTTCTTCTACAAGGAAGGACAGCGATTTTGCTATTTCAGCTTCCTTACAGCCGATCGCCTTTGCCGCATCCGCCACCGTGGCGGAGGAAACGTCAAAAAGCATTATTTTATCTTCAAGCCCAAACTCCTTAAGATGGACGGTTGCCTTTTCTACGGACATAAAAACTCTCCTCTTCACAAAGCTTTTGGTATTATAGCACATCCCCGCCCAAAAGTAAAGCACCCGAAAACGGGTGCTGTAATTATTATCGGGGTCCCCGAGAAGCCGCAAGGCTTCTTGGGGTGATTAAATACAAGGTATTGTTTAAACTATGCCGAGAACCAATTGGAAGGAGATAAAGCCTGCGCCGTCATTGTTGGAAAGATAAACCACGCTGATATAAATAACGTCGCTATCGGAAAGGGTAACTTTGTAGCTTATTGTCTCTTGTCTGGTTTTACCCGCCGTGCCGGCAGATGAATTGACGCTGACGTGGGTTGCTTCTATCGTATTTGCTTTTCTTCCGTCAAGAAATTCGCTCATTTGTGCGAGAGAGGCATCGATATTATCAGCCTTTTGAGGGTGCATTAGCGCTTTTGCGTCGGCAAGACGGTTTTCGGCAAGGGCGGTAATCATTTCTTCTACCTTTTGGTTAGCTTCTGTGTTGTCCGCCGAACTGCCCGACGTATTGGTCCAGAAATTACAGGATGCCAAACAGCAGACCGTTACCAATAAAACCAAAGAAAAACCAATAAATCTTTTCATATAATAGCTCCTTTCAAATTTTACTATATATATATTGTATCACAGAAGCATTCAGGTTGTCAATACCCCGTATCTGCTAAAAGTAAAGCACCCGAAAACGGGTGCTGTAATTTTAAGGCTTGGCTATTTCGCTGCCGCCCCATTCCACCACGGTAAAGCCTTGGCGGGTGACGGTTGAAAAGCTCTGAGGAGCGATATCCACCGCAACGTCGGAGGGGTAATAGGTCATAAACACGCGGATAAGAGTATCGGGAGCGGGAGAAACATCCAAAACGGCGTTCTCCGTATATGCGCCGGCTTGGAAGGAAATTACGTTATATTCGTTTTCCTGCATACGGGGCAGCCAATAAACTATAAATTCGTTGGCTTCACGGGGAGTAAGCCCCTGTACGGAAAGCGCCCATTCAAGAAAGGACGCGGTATCCTCTCCGCGGACGCAAAAGCCCTCGGACGTATCCCATTCGCCGTGCTGTACGCCTTCCCAATACAAAGCGTAGTATTCCTTTCCGTCGGGGAAAATAAGGGTTCCGTCGGGATATGCTGTGAAATTATCCCAACCCTTGCCGTAATCGGGGTAAGTACAGGTTAAAGTGCCGTTTAAAGTAAGCTTAACGGAGCAAACCGTGGGGATCTCGGGGTAAAAATAGATAATGGGTTTACCTACGAGCGAAAGCTCCATAACCTCATCTGCCATTATATAAACGTATTTCGAGGTATTTTTAGGGCGTCTTGCCTCTGTGAAGCGCACCTCTATTTCATCACCCACGCACCATTCGTCAGCCTCATCGGTGACAATATATGCGTACTCACCCCATTCTTCGATCATTCGCTGCGTGTCCAATTTCAAGGTCAACGCGTTGGACCATTTTTCGGTTATTTCGCCGTATACGTAAAAATAAGCATCCGGATCTTCCTTACGCACCGTTTCATAAAAGAAAGGAAGGCGTAGTTTTTTAAGGGATTCGTATTTTTCGTCGGAAGTATTGCCTTTTTCCTCTACACACGCGCAAAGCATTCCCAAACAAAGTGTAAAAACAAGAATTAGACAAATATACTTTTTCATGCAAAACGGCTCCTTTCGGGTATTTTCATATATAATACTTTTCAAAACGCGAAAAGGTTACGAGTGATTATAAAAATATTACGCAAATATTATTACACATCCGTTATATATTGTAAATTGCGCATAAACCCCAAGAAGCCTTACGGCTTCGTGGGGACCCCGAAAAAACACCCCAAAAACGCGTGGCGTTTTCGGGGACCCCGAAAAAGACACCCCACGAAACTGCGTTTCGTGGGGACCCCGATAACAAAAAAGCCCTGCAAATGCAGAGCTTTTTGTGTATGAGAAATAAAAACTTATCTCTTGGAGAACTGGCTTGCGCGACGAGCTGCTTTGAGACCGTACTTCTTTCTTTCCTTCATACGAGGGTCACGAGTGAGAAGACCTGCCTTCTTAAGAGAAGGACGGTATGCTGCTTCATCTGCCTGAGTAAGAGCGCGAGCGATGCCGTGTCTTACTGCGCCTGCCTGACCGGAGATACCGCCGCCGTTAACCTTGCAGATAACGTCGAACTTACCGAGGGTACCGGTAACGGTGAAAGGCTGACGAACAACCAGCTTAAGGGTTTCAAGACCGAAATAATCGTCTATATCTCTGCCGTTAACGGTGATAACGCCGGTACCGGGGATGATACGTACTCTTGCAACACTGGACTTTCTTCTGCCGGTGCCGTAGAAATAGGGCTTTGCGGGTGTATAAGTCATGTTTTAGCTCCTCCTATTACTTTACTTCGACAGCGATAGGCTGCTGTGCCTGCTGGTCGTGCTCTGCGCCCTTGTAAACTCTGAGGCGAGCGATGGATGCGTCGCCAAGCTTGTTCTTGGGAAGCATACCCTTAACTGCAAGGGATACTACCATTTCGGGCTTGGTTCTCATAAGAGTGCTGTACTTAACAGCCTTGAGGCCGCCAACGTAACCGCTGTGGTGATAATAGGTTTTCTGTTCAAGCTTCTTGCCGGTGAGAACGACCTTTTCTGCGTTGATAACGATTACGCAATCGCCGCAATCAACGTGAGGGGTGTACTCGGGCTTATGCTTACCGTTAAGGATGGTAGCAGCGGTAACAGCAACCTTGCCGAGGGTCTTGCCTGCAGCGTCGATCACATACCACTTGCGGTTCACATCTTCGGTTCTGAGTATGAATGTGGACATTTGATTTTCCTCCGTTTAATAACTTTCTTTTTACGTGCCCTGCTATTATACCACGCAAAAACAAAATGTCAATAGGTTTTGTATAATTTTTTTGAGTTTTCTATACATTTTCTTCGTTTTTCTTTGTTTTTCTTTAATTTCGTGAGGTGCGGAACACGAAAAAACATATTTTTATTGATTTTATTCAAAACCCATTGTATAATACCCTTTGGAAAGGAAGGGAAAAAGAATGCTTGAATTTGAGGGAATACAGAAAATGCTCGGCTACACCCGCCGCGCCTGCGCAGATTACGATATGATACAGGACGGCGACCGGATAGCTATAGGCGTTTCCGGCGGCAAGGATTCTCTTGCTCTGCTGTGCTTTATGGCAAAGCTAAAGCGTTTTTACCAAAAGAAATACGATATCGTTGCCATAACTCTTGACGCGGGCTTTCCCAACGCCGACCTTTCAAACATAACCCGTCTGTGCGAGGGGCTTGAAATTG
>JAGAKP010000022.1 GCA_017625615.1 Clostridia bacterium | reverse complement strand
CCCTCGGGGAAGCGGTTAAGGGTGGCAAGCGCGCCTTTCAGCAATTCGTCCGCCTTTTTTTCGGCTTTTTCACGTCCCAATAGAGTTACGAAGGTCGCCTTATGATCTCTTTCGTCCTTGCCGCCGGTCTTGCCCGTTTCGCTGTTGGGCTGTGAATCAAGAAGATCGTCGGTTATCTGGAAAAGCAGTCCGTACACGTAGCCGAAATCCTCTGCGGCATCGGTGCTTTTTCCCGCCGCCAGCGCGCCCAGCATACAGGAAAGTGAAAGCAGACACCCCGTCTTTAAGGACTGAAGCCGTATAAGATCTGCCTCGGTGGAAGAAAATGTCGATGATATCAGGTCTATTTGCTGTCCCGCCATCATACCGCACGCCTTGCGGGTAACCATTTCCACCGCCTTCACGTTGGTTTCGTGGGACATATATTTGTTGGTCGCCGCCGCGGCGCAAGCCTTAAGCAGCAGAGTATCCCCCGCCAGAATCGCGGTGGCTTCACCGAATTTTACGTGGTTTGTGGGCATTCCTCTGCGGAGCACGTCGTTGTCCATTGCGGGCAGGTCGTCGTGTATCAGCGACGACGTATGCACCATCTCCACCGCCGCGCAGTAGGGAATGGCGGGCGTTATGTCGGCGTTGCCCGAAAGCATACTGTAAAACTCGGCGCACAGATATGGGCGGATACGCTTTCCCCCTGCGGAAACCGAATAATTCATGGAATCGTACAGCTTTTTATAGGGCGCCTTCCCGTCGCAGGACAAAAATTTATCCAGAAATTCGTTTGTTTTTAAAGCCGCCGCTCTACGCATTGAAATTCTCCTCGGTAACACCGGTTGCACTTTCGGTGAGTATTCTCACCTTTTGCTCGGCAGTATCAAGCTTTTCGGTGCAAAGCTTTACCAAAGCGTTGCCTTCCTCAAAAAGCTCAATGGATTTATCAAGAGGAAGTGAACCGTTTTCAAGTCCTCTCACAATTTCTTCAAGGCGGGCAAGCGCCTGCTCAAAGGTATATTCCTTTTCGGTCATTTTTTTATTGCCTCCAGTTCTCCGTCGGATAAACGGAGCGTAAACACGTCTCCGCTTTGTAGTTGGGTAACGCTTTTAATAACTTTGCCGTCCTTATCGAAGGCGGCGCCGTAGCCTCTTGCAAGAATAGCAAGGGGGTTAAGTGACGTAAGCCGCGCGGAAATGGTATCCGTCCTCGCGCGGGACCGCATAAGCAGGTTTTCCGCGCTTCTGCACAAGCGGTTATCAAGGTTCGTAAGGTTAAGCCGCTTTTCGTCAATGGCACTGCGGGGCACCGTCATCGCCCGCGAGGATGCAAGGTCCTTAAGCCGCGATCTTCTGTCTTTTATATATACGCTCATAAGGGCTTCAAGCCGCTTTGCCACGTTTGCAAGCTGGCGCTTGGTGTTATTGGCGTCGGGCACCGCGATCTCCGCCGCCGCTGACGGCGTGGGTGCGCGCTTGTCCGCCACGAAATCCGCTATGGTAAAGTCGGTCTCGTGTCCCACTGCGCTTATTACGGGTATTCGGCAGGCGAATATTCTTCTTGCAAGGGCTTCGTTGTTGAACGCCCAGAGATCCTCAAGGCTTCCGCCCCCTCTGCCGATAATTATAACGTCGCATTTACCCTCTTTATCAAAAAAATCCAGTGCCTTTATCAGGTCGGCAGGTGCGTTTTCGCCCTGCACCAAAGAGGGGTACAAGCGTATCTCCGCCGCGGGAAAACGTCTGCGGGTAACGGTTATCATATCCCGCACCGCAGCACCCGTGGGCGCGGTAATTATGCCGATATGAAGGGGAATTTTCGGTATTGGCTTTTTGTATCTTTCGTCAAACAAGCCTTCTTCCGCAAGCTTTTGCTTTAACTGCTCAAAGGCGATGTACAGACTTCCTATTCCGTCGGGTGTCATCTCGCTTACGTAAAGCTGATATTTTCCCTGCGCCGTATAGGCGCTTATTCTTCCGCGGCAAATTACCTTCATGCCGTTTTCGGGCTTGAAGGTTATCTGTGAAAGGTCGTACTTGAACATAACCGCGGGAATAAGGCTTCCCTCGTCCTTAAGGGTGAAAAATACGTGCCCCGTGCGGTTGGGAGAATAATTGCTTATCTCACCCTTTACGTAAATATCCTTCAAGGGCGGTATGTTTTCGAGTATGCCTTTAATATAATTATTTAATTGAGTGACTGTAATGGCTCTTTGTTCCAAAGTAAAACTCCAAAGCTAATGATGAATGAAAGGCACTCTTCGAGTGCGTGACATGCACCTGTCGGTGCGCTACATGCACCTATCGGTGCGTGACATGTTGCGCATCAGCGCAACGTTTCGGTAAAAATCCGCACGCGGATTTTTTCCATTACGTCGCGAGTTCTTCGCGACATGTAACGCGCTCCGTTTCGGGGCGCATGTAACGCGCTTGCAAAAGCGCATGTAACTCACCCCGCAGGGGTGACTTAATGTTTCTCATTCCGGGGTCCCCGAGAAACCAAAGGTTTCTTGGGGTGGTTTACTCATTTCTCATTTCTCATTAATTAATAATTCCCGCAAGTACTCCGTTTATGAAGGAAACCGACTTTTCATCGTCATACTTTCTCGCCAGCTCCAGTGCTTCGTTAACGGCGATCTGCTTTTCGGTGCCTGCATAGAGTATCTCGTATGCGGCAAGGCGGATGATGGAAAGGGACACGCGGGATATTCTGTCAATAGACCAATTTTCCGCCGAGGAGGTTATGCGCAGGTCGATATTCTGCTTTTTTTCGCAAACGCCGTTAAAAAGCTGCTTTGCAAATTCGGAAATTTTTTCCTCGCGTATTTCCTTCGCCTTTTCGATGATCTCATCGGTGCTTATTTCGGGTGAAAAGGATTGCTCGTATATGAGGCAAAGCGCCGCCTCACGGGATTCACGTCTTGTCATAGCTTTTCTCCTGTAAAAAGGATAAATTTTAACAGTTCATTATATCACGGTAAAAACAAAATTAAATAAATGTTGACATTTTATACATTTATATATATAATATATACATACAAAAATAATTTAAGGAGTACATATTATGAACAAGACACTTTTCGGCGTTATGGCTATCCTTTTCAATTCCGTTGGCGTTCCTTGCTTTATGCAGGGTCAGACCAAGGCAGGCATCATCAGAATAGTTCTCTGCTGCATCCCCTTCTTCGGACAGGTAGTTGCTATCATCAACACCGTATTCGGTATCCTTCTCGGTATCGACGTTCTCAAGATGACAGAGGAAGAATTCCAGTCCAAGCTCGGCACCCTTGATAAGGGCTGGCCCAAGATGATAAAGGAATAAGCTTTTTAAAAAAATAAATCCCGTGGTTTTAAAACCACGGGATTTTTTTAATGGAAAAGTGAAGAGTGAATAGTGAATAGTGAAAAGGTTCGGAAGATTTTTGTCCGCGAGGACAAAAATCAACCATTCGTTCATCGTTTCTCGTTCATCGTTTCTCGTTCTTTATCTTGTTCCAATATTCTTTCACTGCAGACTCATTCTTATTGCTTCCGTGGACGTAATACACCTTGTCCTTAAGCTCGTCGGGCATATACTGCTGTTCAACGTAGCTGTTGGGGTATGCGTGGGGATATTTATATCCGCCTCTGCCAAGGGAAGAAGCACCGGAATAATGTGTATCCTGCAAATGGGAGGGGACGGAAACCGCTTTTCCCGTTTCCACGTCCTCCATCGCCGCCCAATAGGCAGCCGCCGCGGAGTTGCTCTTTGGCGCGGTGGCAAGCAAAATGGTGGCTTGCGCAAGGGGAAGCCCCCCTTCGGGAAGACCGAGATGAAGCGCCGAATCCACGCAGGATTTTACCATGCTTACCGCCTGCGGGTACGCCAGCCCTATATCCTCGGAAGCGATTACAAGCAGCCGTCTGCAGGGCGAAAGGAGATCCCCGCCTGCAAGAAGCCGTGCGAGGTAATGAACAGCGGCGTTTTCGTCACTGCCGCGAATAGACTTTTGGAAAGCCGAAAGTATATCGTAATGCTGGTCGCCGCTTACGTCAAAGCGCATACCGCTTCTTTGGGTAAGGGCTGCAGCCGTGTCGCCGTCAAGGTCGCCCACACAGGCGTAATACAGATTTTCAAGGGCGGTAAGTGCCTTTCTCACGTCCCCTCCGCAACCGACTGCAACGGATAAAAGCACGCTGTCATCGCAGTTTTTGTTGCTTCCGCTTTCGGAGTTGAGTAATTCAAGTCCCCGTCTTAACACCTTGACACATTCTTCGGGCTTGACGGGCTTGAACTCGAACACCGTGCTTCGGGAGAGGAGTGCGCCGTAAAGGGCGAAATATGGGTTTTCGGTGGTGGAGCAGATAAGCGTTACTCTGCCGTCCTCCACGTATTCAAGCAACGCCTGCTGCTGCTTTTTGTTAAAGTACTGTATTTCGTCTATATACAGCAGTATCCCCCCTGCGGAAAAGAGGCTGTCGGTTTCGGACAGTATCTCCTTCACGTCGGAAAGGGAGGCTGTTGTGGCGTTAACGCGGAATATCTGCTTGTCGGTAAGCCGCGCGGCGATGTTGGCAAGGGTGGTCTTTCCCGTGCCGGGCGGGCCGTAAAATATCATGGACGGCAGATGCCCGCTTTCAAGTATTCTGCGCAAGGGCGCGCTTTCTTTAAGTAAATGCTCCTGCCCTGCCATTTCGGCGAGGGAAGAGGGACGGATTTTGTCGGCTAAAGGCATAACTGCACCTGTATGTGAATGATGAATGAGGAATGATGAATGAGAAATGATGGTTGATTTTTGTTCTGCGAACAAAAATCTTCCGAAATTCCTCATTTAGCGGTGCGTTCGCGCCGCGTCGCATTCCTCATTTCTCATTTATTTTTTGTTGTTCTTATTTTTAAACGTAAACTTGCTCTCTTGGTTATTGAACAATCTCTTAATATTGCTTCTGTGCATAAATATCACGAACAGGCCGATAACTATTGCAAATATCAGCGAGAAGGGGTCTTTTCCCTGATAACGCGCGTAGATAGCGGCGGGATATGCAAATGCGGCTACGATGGAAGCAAGGGAAACGTATCTGGTAAGAAGCATTACCGCAAGCCAGATTATTAAAAGTATGGCAAACACCATAGGGTCAAGCAGGAGAATAAGCGTAGCGGCTGTAAGGACGCCTTTTCCGCCCTTGAAGCCGTACCAGCAGGGGAGGATATGTCCTATAATGCAGAACAGACCCGCAATATATGCGCCCGGCACGTGACCGAGGAACATACCTATCGCCACCGCGGCGATCTGCTTGCCCACGTCACCGAGGAGCGTATAGCCTGCCGCGCCCCAGCCGTAAACGCGCTTCATATTGGTAAGTCCCGCGTTGCCGGAGCCGAAGTTTCTTATATCCTTGCCGTACTTTTTCTTGCTCACTATAATGGCGGTGTTGATACTGCCCAGCAGATAACCGCATACCATACAAAGCAAAAAGTATATCATCTGTCCCTCAAAGGGCACGGAAATATAGTTACCTACGAACAAAAGGTCAACGAGATATATCATTTATTGCTTTCTCCCTTCTGTTTTACCGTCATACGTATGGGCGTGCCCGAAAAATCAAAGGATTCTCTCAGGCAATTTTCAAGATATCTTCTGTATGAAAAATGGAAAAGCTGTGCTGAGTTTACGAATACCACGAAGTTTGGCGGGTTTACACCCGTCTGGGTCATATAGTATATCTTCAATCTTCTGCCTCTGTCGGAGGGGGGCTGTACGCGGGTGGTGGCGTCGTTGAGCAGGTCGTTAAGCACACCCGTGGTAACGCGTCTGCCTGCGTTTGCGTATACCTCGTTTATGAGGGGGAACAGCTTTTCCACCCTCTGTCCCGTCTTTGCGGATACGAAGAGAAGGGGCGCGTAGGTCATATAGGATAACGCCTCGTATACCTTGCGGCGGAACGCGTTTACCGAATCGTTGTCCTTTTCGATACTGTCCCATTTATTTATAACTATAATTACCGCTTTTCCGCTTTCGTGGGCGATACCTGCGATACGCTCGTCCTGAGCGGTAACGCCCTCGTTGGCGTCAACCATAAGCAGGCAAACGTCTGCCTTTTCAACCGCCATCTTTGCGCGGAGCACCGAATATTTTTCGATATCGTCTTCGATCTTCGCGTTTCTGCGTATACCTGCGGTATCTATGAAGGTATATTTTCCGTACTTGTTTTCGATATAGGTGTCGATAGCGTCGCGGGTGGTGCCGGGCATATCGGATACTATAACTCTTTCCTCGCCCGCAATACGGTTAACGATGGAGCTTTTGCCCGCGTTGGGCTTGCCTATGACCGCAACCTTTATACCCTCGTCGGCTGGATCGCCGTTTTTGTCCTCGGGCAGATATTCCACTACCTTGTCAAGAATATCACCGCTTCCCGTTCCGTGAAGGGAGGAAAGGGGAATGGGATCGTCCTCAAAGCCCAATTCGTAAAACTCGTAAAACTCGGGAGGGAGGGCGCCTACGGTGTCCACCTTGTTAACGCAAAGCACCACGGGCTTGCCGCTCTTTTTAAGCATGGTGGCAATATCGCGGTCGTTGGCGGTAACACCCGTCATAAGCTCGCACATAAATATAATAACGTCTGCGTGGGAAATGGCTATCTGCGCCTGCTCACGCATCATCTTCAAAAGACTGCTGTCAGTTCTCGGTTCAATACCGCCGGTGTCGATCAGCGTCATAGTAACGCCGTTCCAGGTAATTTCGTGGTATATTCTGTCGCGGGTAACGCCGGGGGTATCGTCAACAATAGATATGCGCTTTCCGGTTATTTTGTTAAAAAACGTGGATTTTCCCACGTTGGGTCTGCCTACAACGGCAACAACACCTTTTGACATAGTTCATATCCGTCCTTTCCCGATATTATAGGTATACAGCCGAGTGTCTTTTTTACCTGCCTCAGCTTTACGTCGTCAAGGAAAACCTCCTCGTCTGCCTTGAACATATTGCTCGGCAGTAAAAGGAAGCATCCCTCGGGTATTTTTCCTTTTAATTGGTCTATAAGATCCTTTCCGGTAATAAGTCCGCTTACGGTTATGTTTTTACCGAAAAAGTTGTTTTCTATTTGGTAAACCTCGCAGTCGAGGTGGGGGAATTTTTCCTTTGCCTTGGCAACAAGCATCTTTATGGTAGGGTACGCCGCTTTTCCCGTGGCTATAACCTTTTTTTGGTCGGAGCATTCCTCTGTATAATTCAATTCGTCCAGAAACTCCTCGGTAAGAGAGCGGAGCATTCCCACTCCGTTTTCTATCTGGGGGTATCCCTCGTAGAAGGGCTCCTCGGGTAATTCGTACTCCGCAAGGAGATAAAACTCGTCGGATGCAAAGACCTTGCGGTATCCGTATTTTTCCACGGTCTTATCGCCGTATTTGTTTATAATATCAATAATTTCCCGCGCAGTTTCCCTGTCGTAGGGCTGTAAGGGATACAGTCCCTCGCGGTGGTCGGTAAGTCCCGCAGGCACGCAGGCGCAGGACTCAAGATTTTCAAATGCTATCAGGTCCTCAAGGCTTCTTTCAAGCTCTTTTCCGTCGTTGATACCGCGGCAGAGGACGAGCTGTGCGTTTATCTGTATGCCCCCCTCGTTAAGACGGGGAATAAAGGAAAGCACCTCGCCCGCAAAGCGGTTTTTCATCATCTTCACCCTCAGCTCGGGGTTGGTGGTGTGTACGGAAATATTCACGGGGGATAGGCGCATTTTTATAATACGGTCAATTTCCTTGTCCGTAAGGTTGGTCAACGTTACGTAATTGCCCTGAAGGAAGGAAAGCCGCTCGTCGTCGTCCTTAAAATATATGGTTTCCCGCATGCCCTTGGGGTTCTGGTCAATAAAACAGAACATACAGCCGTTGCGGCATCTGCGCTTATCGTCCATAAGATAGGTGCAAAACTCCATTCCGGGGTCCTCGTACTCTCCTTTTCCCAAAAAAATGCGCAGGATATCGTCCCCTCGCTTAACCTCAAGCGAGAGGGATATTTCGGTGGTATAAAATTGGTAATCCAGCACGTCGTTAATTTCGTTGCCGTTTACTGTCAGAATAGCATCTCCCGAGCGAATGCCTGCCTTGTCGGCGGGAGAACCGTTTATGATCCCAGTAACAAAAACCATATTATACTCCTGAAAAAATGATGAACGAGGAATGCGACGCACTCGCAAAGCGAGTGCTAAATGATGAATGATGGAAACCTTTTTTCGCGTTTTTGCGCGAAAAAAGCTACCGTAATTTCTCGTTCCTCATTCCTCATTCCTCATTAAAAAATGAACGCTTTCAATAAGAAAAGGCAGTTGTATCTTAACTGCCTTTCTCGTTACATCATTATTCTTCTACAGCCAAGACTTCCTTGTTGTGATAAACTCCGCACTTCTTGCAGACTCTGTGGCTGAGTACGTATTCACCGCACTTGGGGCACTTTGTCATACCGGGGAGAGTGAGCTTCCAGGTAGATGAACGTCTCTTATCTCTGCGAGCTTTGGATGTTTTTCTCTTAGGTACTGCCATTTTAGGACGCCTCCTTATCAGTTATGTAAAAATTATTTTTATTCTTGTTCGTTTTCCTCAAGATCCTTGAGTAATTCCCGTAATTTATTAAGACGAGGATCCTCCTTCTTTTCGACGCAGGAGCAAGATGAGTCGTTAAGGTCGGTTCCGCACATGGGACAAAGTCCCTTGCAGTCCTCTTTACACAAAAAGCGCACCGGCATTTCCATATATACCGCTTCACTTACTGCTTCGGCTATATCAACGTCGCCGTTTTCTTCGGCTATGATATAATCGTCGTCTTCTTCGTTAAGCCTTTGGGCTACCGGACGGGAAAAAGCTGCTTTAAGTGTATGTTCCGTGCTTTTGGAGCATCTGCCGCAAACAGCGGTAAAATGCATGTCCACCTCGCCCTCAAGGAGCATATAACCGGAAAAGTTTTTAACCTTGCCGCTTACCGCCATGGCACCGCTTTGAATATCCTCGGCGTAGCCGTTCAAAGTGTCGGTATAGGAAAAAGGGATAACGTCTTTTTCTCCGCGCAGGAGGGGTAGTATATTAATTTTCATTTGCACAGTACCTTTCATTATATATACGGTTTAAAGATTTGTCAACAGTTTTTTATTAAAAAATAAAGAAAAATCCCATATTTTTATATTCTTCTTTACATATTCCCACGCCTTTCGGCGCAAAATACATTCGGAGGCGATCATATATTATGTTTACAAGCTTTGGAAAACGGGAAACCAAGCGTATCCTTCTGGCACATATTATGGGACTTCTTGCGGGCGTATCGGTGGTATGCCTCGTTATGTGCTGTCACAGAAAGAAAACACCGGCAGAAAAGATAAAGAGAGCTTTTAAGGAATTAGAAGAAAAGTTAGAAGTCTGATTTTAATGAGAAATGATGAATGATGAATGAGAAATTATGGTTGATTTTTGTATCACGGAACAAAAATCTTCCGAAATTCCTCATTTAGCGGTGCGTTCGCGCCGCGTCGCATTCCTCATTTCTCATTACATATTTTAATCAGTTCTATATCTCCGTCATTCCTTCCGCCCAGCATACGCTTTTCTGCCTGCAGGCGGATCTTTTGTTTCCATTTTTTATATTCCTCGGTTTCGGGGCGTATTTTTCCCAAATACAGGTCAGCGTACGTATATGGGGTATTTTTCCCCGTTTTACACGCTTTTATAATACAGTACACCTTCGTTCCCTCGGTTACGAAAACCTCGGTTTCTATACCGTATCCGTTTTCAAACAGATATTTTCTTAATTTTTCCGCGCCCGTCATGGGCTGGAGTATAAGGGTATCGGGTGTAATATCCTTTCCGTCGGCTATAACGGAGGCAATGGTCTCTCCCCCCATACCGCAAATGCAGGCGGTGTGGTATTTTTCGGACACTTGCTTAAACCCGTCGGAAAGGCAGGTCTTTATCTCCACCCCGTAAAGGGATATATTTTCCCTTGCGTTGTCGAGAGGACCTTTTTTTATATCCGCCGCCGCGGCGTCTTTAGCTTTTCCCGCAAGCAGCAGATATATAGGAAGATATCCGTGGTCCGTGCCGATATCGATGACGGAATCGGTATGGTCGATAAGATTTGCAACGGCTTGTAATCGTGGTGAAAGCATAAAATTTTAACTCCGTAAAATTAATGAGGAATGATGAATGCGACGCGACGAAAAAATGTCGCTAAATGATGAATGATGGAAACCTTTTTTCGCGTCTACGCGAAAAAAGCTACCGTAATTCCTCATTCCTCGTTCCTCATTCCTCATTTCAATTATATCTGAAACATACCCTGTTCATCTCCGCATACCGCTCTCTGTCTACCGAATCGATAAACTCTCTCGTTGCGCGGAAACGCCACTGTCCCTCGGGAACGCCCGGTCTGTTCATACGCGCGTCCTCACCGAAGCCCAGCATATCCTGCATAGGAAGTATGGCAAGGAAGGAAGGGGAGCGCCAGAGGGTTTCGATAATGCTTCTCACGGCAGGTGCGTCAACACCGCCTCTGCCCCAGTCACCGTCACGGAAGGAGCAGTATTTAAGTGCATATTCTCTTTCCTCGGGGGTGGCGGAATAGAGCCAGCCGAGGAGGGTATCGTTATCGTGGGTACCGGTGTACGCCACCGAATTAACGGGATAATTATGGGGAATATGGGACGAATTATCGTGAGGGGTAAAGCCGAACTGAATTATACGCATACCCGCGTAGCCCGTGTCCTCAAGAAGCTGAATAACGTCCTCGCCGAACTCGCCAAGATCCTCTGCAATAATGTCGGCGTTGGGGACTGCTTTTTCAATGCTGTCAAAAAGTGCCTTTCCCGGTCCCTTTTCCCATTTGCCGTTGCGCGCGGTCTCTTCCTTGCCGTCCACCGACCAGTATGACGCAAGCCCGCGGAAGTGGTCGATATGGACGGTATCGTACAATTCCATACTTGCCTTAATGCGCTTGCACCACCAATCGTAGCCCGTGGAGGCAAGATAGTCCCAATCATACAAAGGATTTCCCCAAAGCTGACCGTCCTCGCTGAAATAATCGGGCGGTGCACCTGCCACGTTGGAAAGTGAAAAATCCTCGTTTATTTTAAATACCTTGTTGTTTGCCCAAACGTCGGCGGAATCGGAATAAACGTATATGGGAATATCGCCTATTATCTTTATTCCCGCCTTGTTTATCTGCTTTTTGGTTCTCGCCCACTGGTCAAAGAAGGTGCACTGGGTAAAGGCGTAAAAGTTAACTCTGTCCTCGTCGGGGGAGGCGGTTTCGGGCAGTGCGTCATCGCCCCACTCGGGGAAGGACTTGCCCTCGTGCTTATCCTTTAACGCCATAAAACGGCAGTACGCCTGCACCTGCTCGTTGAGAAGGGGATAAAAGGAGCGTTTACTGCTTTCCGTCAGACCTGCGTACGCCTTTTCAAGCAGCGCCATAGTGGTTTTTTCGGCAAACTCGTAGTCTGCCGCGTGGGGAGAGCCGTAGTATATGCACTCTTTCGCGTCGGCAGGGGTAATATATCCGTCCTCCACCAGCATATCGGGAGAAATATACAGTATATTTCCCGCAAAGGCGCTGGGGGATGCGTAGGGACATTCACCGGGGCCGATGGGATTGAAGGGCAGCACCTGCCAGCGGGAAAACCCCATGCTCTTTAAAAAATGGGCAAAATATACGGCTTCATCACCGAATTTGCCGATACCGTACTTGCCGGGAAGGGAAGAAATGTTGAGTAGAACTCCGCTTTCTCTGTTGATCATAGAATCTCCTGATGGTTAATGATGAACGAGAAACGAGAAACGAGAAACTATGGTTGATTTTTGTCCCACGGGACAAAAATCTTCCGAATTTCTAATTTAATTAATTTTTGCAACACTTTGCAAAAATTTACCTTTCGTTCATCATTCCGCGTTCATCGTTCCGCGTTAATTGTTTCCCGTTCATCGTTTCCTATATGCATTTCTTGAATTTATCGCCGTAGGTTTGCTTGAACCAATCAATATCCGGCAGAGTGTCCGCGCTCGGAACGAGGAAATTCGCCTTGTTGGAGGTGCTCACCACGAAGCCGCCGCGGATGCGGTATACGTTTTTAATATCCTGCTTGCCGTATTTTTCGGTTATATCTCCTGCGGAAATGGTAAAGGTGCCGTTTTTGGTAAAGGATGCGGTGTACACCGTCAAGGTCTTGCCGTAAACCAATTTATAACGGCTTTTAATGTACTTTTTCTGTGTAAAGGGTATCATTACCGTTACCAGCGTAATAGCGCCGCCCAGCAGGATAACGGTCATATTCTGATATATAACGGCACCCGCAAGGGCAACAAGCAGACCTGCGCTTGCCGCCGCGACGAGGGCTACGGTGCGGGCAAGACGGTAATTCTTTATACGAAAAAGTGAAAAATAGCAGTATTCCGCAAAAAATGCGGGGCTTATGCGGTAGGTTACGGTGGCGTTACTCATGATTCCGTTCTTACCTCGAACTTATAGCCTACTCCCCAAACGGTCTTGAGTACCCATTTTTCGCTTGCGCCCTCTAATTTTTCGCGGAGACGCTTGATGTGTACGTCAACGGTACGGCTGTCGCCGAGATAATCAAAGCCCCACACCTTGTCAAGAAGCTGGTCGCGGGTGAAAACGCGGTTGTAGTTGGCGGCGAGGAAATACAGCAGCTCCAATTCCTTGGGAGGCAGGTCAACTATACTGCCCTTTATCTTAAGCTCGTATTTCTGGCGGGATATCTCGAGATTTTCAAAGCGGATGACCTCTCCGTCGTTGGCGTCGCGGTTGACGTATCTGCGGAGCACCGCCTTGATGCGGGCGAATACCTCCTTCATATCAAGAGGCTTTACTATAAAATCGTCTGCGCCCAATTCAAGACCGAGCACCTTGTCTATAGTCTCTCCCTTTGCGGTGATCATTATTATAGGCTTTGAAGAATGCTCGCGGATCTCTCTGCATACCTGCCAGCCGTCCTTAACGGGCATCATCACGTCGAGAAGGACCATGTCGGGCTCGTACATACGGAAAGCGTTTATTCCCGCCTGACCGTCGTTGGCGGTGCGTACCTCGTAGCCTTCCTTTTCAAGATACATGCGCAATAGCTCGCATATATTGTTATCATCGTCTATAACCAGAACTTTTGTCATTTTTTGTTTACCTCCGTTTAAATATTGTTTTTAAACTTTCGTTTTCTCTTTGTTTGCATTTTACCACAGTATAACGGGTTTGTCAATAGAAAGTTATAAAGTTTAGTTAAAGTTTAGCAAGGCACAATTATGTATCAAAGTTTATAATGAGGAATGGGGAATGAGAAATGAGGAACGAGAAACGAGGAACTTCGGTAAAAATCCGCCGAAGCGGATTTTGGTTTTTTTATGCGGGCGATTCGTGAATCGCCCCTACGAACGCGCCACGGCTACGCATAAACCGTAGGGGCGCATCACGATGCGCCCGCAAACTGTTCGCACTACACTGCCGTCTTCAATCACCCCTGCGGGGTGAGTTACATGCGCTCTCCGAGCGCGTTACATGCACCTGTCGGTGCGTTACATGTCGCAACGCTGTTGCGCCGTTTCGGTAAAAATCCGCATAGCGGATTTTTTTAATGAGAAATGAGAAACGAGGAACGAGGAATTATGGTTGATTTTTGCAAGGTGTTGCAAAAATCTTCAAATTAAAATTTTCGATATGTTTTGTCTGTAATAACTCAAAGTCAGAAGTGAGCGATGGTAAAACGCTGTAGAAAACGTCTTTCGGGCGCGTGGTGCTGTACAAAGGTACTGCCCACCGACCGAAAGCGTTTAGAAACGCAAAATAAAAGAAAATTCCGTAGATTTATTCTACGGAATTTTTACCTTATTTTTACTGCTGTGGGTGCGGCGGAAACAAGGGGCGCCCCGAAAAAATGCTATTCGCATTTTTTTGGGGACCCCGGATAAGCCACCCGCCCTACAAATGGGAACTTGCTTCAGCAAAATTTTTATAAATGTTTTGCGTTTCGATCTACAGTGTTTTACCGAGCGACAACGTTGAAGATCCTGCCCTTAACGTATATTTTCTTTACGATGGTCTTGCCCTCCAACGCCTGCTCCAGCACGCCGCTTTCCTGCACTGCCGCCCAAGCGGTATCCTCGTCAGCGTCGGCGGGGATGACCACGGTGCCCTTCAGCTTGCCGAGGAACTGAACCGCAATTTCAACGGTGTTGTCCACGGTCTTGCTTTCGTCGTAGACGGGCCAGGGAGCGAGGGAAACGTAGGTGGTTTCGCCCAGATCGTGCCACATTTCCTCTGCGAGGTGAGGCGCAAAGGGTGCAAGGAGCTTGACGAAAACCTTGAGCTCATCGCGGTTTATTGCGTTCTGCTCGTATACGCCGTTGATATAGCTCATCATCGCCGCGATGGCGGTGTTGAACTTCATACCGTCGATATCGTTTGACACCTTCTTTATGAGCTTGTGCAGAGCGGACAGTGTTGCATCGGTGGATGCACAGCCGGGCAATTCAGCCATACCCGCAACTCTGTCAAGGAAGCGCTTACATCCGCGGACGGAGGAATCCGACCAAGGGGACGCCTTTTCGTAGTCGCCCATAAACATTATATACACGCGCAAAACGTCTGCGCCGTACTTTTCGACTATCTCGTTGGGATCCACTACGTTTCCGCGGGACTTGGACATCTTTTCTCCGTCGGGACCGAGGATAAGACCCTGTGCGGTACGCTTTGCGTAAGGCTCGGGCGTGTTTACCTCGCCGATATCGTAAAGGAAGCGGTGCCAGAAGCGGGAGTAGATCATATGGCGGGTAACGTGCTCCATACCGCCGTTGTACCAGTCAACGGGCATCCAGTATTCCAGTGCTTCCTTGGAGCAAAATTCCTTTTCGTTGTGAGGGTCAAGATAGCGCAGGAAGTACCAGCTTGATCCTGCCCACTGAGGCATTGTGTCGGTCTCGCGCTTTGCTTTTGCTCCGCACTTGGGGCAAACGCAGTTAACGAAGGATTCTACCTTTGCCAGCGGGCTTTCGCCGCCCTCGCCGGGCACGAACTGCTCCATATCGGGCAGACGGAGAGGCAATTCCTCGTAGGGAACGGCAACGTCACCGCAGTGAGGACAGTGGATGATGGGAATGGGCTCGCCCCAATAACGCTGACGGTTAAACGCCCAGTCCTTCATCTTGAACTGAGTACCGCCCTCGCCCAGACCTTTTTCCTCGAGCACCTTAATAGCGGCGGAAACGGCGTCCTTTTTGTTGGTAATACCGTTGAGGAAATCGGAATTTATCATTTCGCCGTCGCCGGTGTAGGCACTTTTACCGTCGCCGCCCTTGATAACGGGAATAATATCAACGCCGAACTTGGTGGCAAACTCAAAGTCACGCTCGTCGTGGGCGGGAACAGCCATAATTGCGCCGGTGCCGTAGCCCATCATAACGTAATCGGAAATGAATATGGGAACTTCCTTTCCGGAAAGGGGATTTATAGCGGTAAGACCCTTAAGGCGCACGCCGGTCTTATCCTTGTTAAGCTGTGTGCGCTCGAACTCGGTCTTCTTTGCGCAAAGGGCGCGGTATGCCAGCACCTCGTCCATATTGGAAATTTTTTCGGCATACTTGTCGATCAAAGGATGCTCGGGCGCCATAACCATAAAGGTAACGCCGAACATAGTGTCGGGACGGGTGGTGTAGATGCGGAGGGACTCTTCAACCTCCTTAAGGGCGAAGGAAGCGAATGCGCCCTCGCTCTTGCCGATCCAGTTTTCCTGCTGGAGCACTATGTTGGGGAGATAATCAACGTCGGCAAGACCCTGCAGCAGCTTGTCTGCGTATTTGGTAATACGTAAGTACCATACGTCCTTGGATTTCTGCACAACGTCGCTGTGGCAGATATCGCATTTACCGCCCTGACTGTCCTCGTTGGAAAGCACGCAGCGGCAGGAGGGGCAGTAGTTGACAAGGGCTTTGTCGCGGAAAACGAGTCCGTTTTCAAAGAGCTTGAGGAATATCCACTGTGTCCACTTGTAGTAGTCCTCCTCGGTGGTATCGATAACTCTGGACCAGTCAAAGCCGAAGCCTACCTTCTTCATCTGGGAGGTAAACTTTGCAATGTTGTTGTCGGTAACCACTCTGGGATGGGTGTTGGTCTTTATAGCGTAGTTTTCGGTGGGAAGACCGAAAGCGTCAAAGCCTATGGGGAACAGAACGTTGTAGCCCTCCATACGCTTTTTACGGGTTATGACCTCGAGTCCGCCGTAAGCCTTGATGTGGCCCACGTGCATTCCCGCTCCCGAAGGATAAGGAAACTCTACCAGACCGTAGAATTTCTTTTTGCTTTTGTCAATTTCGCAGGCAAAGATTTGGTCTTTCTCCCAATGATCCTGCCAGTATTTTTCGTAATGTTTGTAATCGTACTTCATAATAAAATCTCACTTGATATATAATTGAATGAGGAATTCGGAATGAGGAATGAGGAATTTCGGTAGCTTTTTTCGCGAAAAAACGCGAAAAAAGGTTTCCATCATTCATCATTCATCATTTCTCATTCATCATTTTATACTGTCCAGAGTTTGTCTAATTTATAGAACTCTCTTCCTTCTTTAGTAAACACGTGGACTATAACGGAGCCGTAGTCGATGAGTATCCACATATTGTTTCCCTGTCCCTCGGTGCGGATGGGGTCGATACCCAATTCTTCCTTGACCTTGAACTCCACCTCGTCGGCAAGTGCGTTTATGTGGGTATTGGAGGTACCCGTTGCCAGCACGAACCAGTCTGCAAGGACGGTCTGCTTTGCCACGTGGATTGCGGATATATCCTGTCCGTTTTTGCTGTCAAGCGCCGCTTGTGCGACGGAAGCTATTTTGTCCTGAATTGCCATTTCTGCCATAATAATCTCCTTTACGGTAACGAGAAATGAGGAACGAGGAATGAGAAATTATGGTTGATTTTTGTTCGTGTGCGAACAAAAATCTTCCGAAGTTTATCGTTCATCGTTTATCGTTTATCGTTTATCGTTTTCATACCATTTCATCGTTTCCGTAGTCAGCGGATGAACGTATGATTTCTTTTCTTTTAAATGGTCTACCGTATTTTTCAATATGGTATAAATCAATTTATCTAAATTTTTAACTGTTTTTTCCTCTTGCAAATAGGTATTTCTCGCCTTTTTGCAGGTCTCATACTCACGGTTTTCCTCGATATAATCGGCAACGAATATAATTTTCTCAATTTCCGTCATATCGGGTCTGCCCGTGGTGTGGTACCTCACCGCGTTTATTACCCCTTCATCCTCGCCCTTTTCCTTTAAAAATTCAGCGGCGGTGAACGCGTGTATTACTGCGGGAGATCTTTTCAGCTCCTCGTCGGAAATTCCGTATTTTTCCATCAGCAAAAGCTGGTCCATTTCCTTGGTGTGATCGTGATACAGCGCGGCGCGGTACACCTCGTCCTTGTCCAGATGGGGGAAAACCTCCCTGCGTATCATTTCCGCGGCTGAAATAACTCCCTCTACGTGATGAACCCTGCTCATTTTACGGGCAGGACTATCTTGCGGTTATCCTTGTTCTTCGCCTGCTTGTAAAGTACTATCTTTCTGCCGATAACCTGAACGGGCTCGGCGTCAAGCTCGGAAACGAGAATATCGCAAAGCTCGCGGGGGGTGTAAGGGCTTGTTTCAAGGACGGAAATTTTTATTATTTCCTTTTTCTCCAGCCCGTCCGCAAAGGTCTGAAGCTGGTTTTCGGTAACCTCGCCCTTTCCCGCAATATATAATGCAGGCAAGGTGTTTGCCATAGAGCGCAGATACGCGCGCTGTTTCGTAGTTATCATTTAAGAAGCTCTTCCTTTTCTTTGTCTGTTAGCTTGCGGTACTGTCCCGTCTTGAGGTCGCCCAGCCGAAGTGAGCCTATCTGCACCCGCTTAAGCTGTGTAACGGTAACTCCCGCCGCCTCGCACATACGGCGTATCTGACGGTTTTTTCCCTCGGTAAGAGTGAATTTTACCACGCTTCCCGTAGGGCTTCTTTTAATAAGCTCCACTCCCACGGGGTTTATTTTTTCGCCGTCCAGCGTTTTCATTGCGCGGAGCATATCCAAGGCGTTATTATCCACACTGCCGCGGAGATACACGTGGTATATCTTCTTTTTCCCGCTTTTGGGGTGGGTAAGACGGTTTGCCAGCTCGCCGTCGTTGGTCATAATAAGCAGACCCTCGCTGTCCTTATCAAGCCGTCCCGCGGGGTACAGCCTCTCGGGCAGGTCCACAAGGTCGGACACGGTCTTTCTGCCCATTTCGTCACTCATGGTAGTGACGTAGCCGGCGGGCTTGTTTAGCATTACGGTAATTTTCCGCTTTTCGGGGCGTATCCTTTCGCCGTGAAAGCAAATTACGTCCTTGTCGCTTACGGCTTGACCGATCTCCGCCCGCACGCCGTTGACCGTCACGTTACCTGCGGCGATCTCCTTTTCGGCGGCTCTGCGGGACATCACTCCGCAGGAGGCGATATATTTCTGTATACGCTCCATTATTCGGTTTCGGTCTCGGCAAGGTCGGTCTCCTCTTCCTTGTTGGCGGCAGAGGAAACTATATCCTTTATCTTAAGCACCAGATCGGGACCCTTGTCGATAAGGGAGTTTACTGCGGAAATAGTCTTGCTTACGGGGTCCTGAGCGGCGTACTCAAAGGAAGCGGGATTTTTCAGGTCAAGCATACGCACCTCGCCGTTTTGTATAAGCAAAAAGCCCAGAGGCACCACGCTTACGCCTGCGCCGTTTCCGCCCGCAAAATGGGGCGCCTTTTCGGGAGCGGCGTTTTTACCCTCGTAATCCACACCGCCGGAGGCAAAGCCTACGGAAACCTTGGAAAAGGGCACGATGGTAATACCGCCCTCGATAGTTATGGGGTCACCCACAACGGTGTTTACGTCGGCAACGGAGCCGATCTTCGCTAAAGTGGATTCGATTATCTGCTTAAGGGGAATATCTTGCATAGTATATACTCCTTCGTGTTATGAGAACGAGGAACTATGAACTTCGGTAGCTTTTTTCGCGGTTTTCGCGAAAAAAGGTTTCCATTCGTTTCTCGTTTATCGTTTCTCGTTTATCGTTTTCTTTGTTTTTATCTTATATTTCAGCCATATCCACGCCGCCGCTATTCCCGTAATAACTATATTCCACAGCGTTACGGATGCGCCGATATCCACGTATATATCCATACTCTCGCTCAGAAAATCGGGCTTACATTCCGAATATATACGGGCGCCCTTTTTGTGGCGGTAATTAAGTATAAGCTCGTTTATGTTTGCCATAACACCGCTTATACCGCCGTACAGAATGGCTGTCTGTGCCGCGTCGGGAGTGCCGACGGATACCTTGAGCACGTATTTTTCAACACGCACCCTTTTACCGAAGTGCTTGTACACCGCGGCAAGTATATTTTTGAAAAATTCAAGCTGTTCCTTTAAGGGAACCTTTTTCTTTTCCTTCCCCTTGCTTTCCTTTTTCTTTTTTTCTTTCTTCGGCTTTTTAGTCTTTTTTTCCTTTACCTCGGCTTTTTCTTCTTTTTCGTCCTTTTTTATAAAATCGTTCAGGGCAAATTCATAGGGTACGGGTCCCAAGCCCACCCGCACGAACAGCTCGTTACACCACGTAACGAACACCTTTGCGCGCAGGAAGAGAAACAGACAAAAAAGCGCGATGATACCGAGAATTATATAAAGGGCGGTCACACTATTCGTCCTCCGGAATGAGGCTTCCCACCGTTTCGCTTTCCGCCATAAGCACGCCCGTATCGGGCAGTTCGTCAAGGCTTTCCAGACCAAAGCAGCGCAGGAAGTTTTCGCCCGTGCCGAGAAGCGTAGGTCTTCCGGGAGCGTCCAGCACGCCCTTTTCGCAGATAAGCCCCTTATCCATAAGTGAGCCCACCACGTAGGACGAATCCACACCGCGGACGGTTTCGATAAATGACCTGGTCACGGGCTGATTGTACGCCACTATCGCCAGCACCTCAAGGGACGCTTTTGAAAGGGGCGGAGTCTTCTTCATTTCAAGTGCTTTTCTCACGGGGTCCGCCATACAGCTTTTTGTGCAGAGCTGGTACGCTCCGTCAAGAAAGATAAGCTGTATACCGCTTTCGGGGGAGTTTAATCTTTCCCGTAAGCTTTCAGCCGCTTCGGTAAGCTCCTCTCCCGTAAGGTCGAACAGCTCGGTAAGCCGTTCCTTTTGCACGGGAGATCCGCAGGCAAAGAGCACTGCCTCCAGAGCCGCGGAAATTTCGGATATATTCATTTATTTATTCCTCCTCCCCCACGATTTGTATATATACGTTGTCGCCGTTACCCTCAACGCTCACAGAGCCGTCGCGCACCATTTCAAGCAGCGCAAGGAAGGTGGCGATAATTTCGCCTCTGCCGCCGCAATCGTCAAAAAGCACGGTAAAGGCGCATCTTTTTATGCGGGCAAGGCGTTTTGATATGTGCAGTACCTTTTCGTCAACGGTAAAGTACCGCTCGTTTTCAAGCTTTTCAAACAAGGCGGGAGTTTTGTTTGCTCCCTCCTCGGGAATACGGCTTTCCATCCGTATAAACGCCTCCACCAAAAGGGAAACGGGGTGAAGACGGGAATAACTGCCTGCAGGCAATTCCTCGGGCTCACGGGTGAAGCGGTCGTAAAATTCCTCGGCGCGGTCCTTCAGAAGCACCGCCGCCAGCTCTGCCTTGCGATGCTCAAGCAGTGCGTCCACAAGCACCTGTCGGGGGTCCACCTCGCCCTCCTCGCGGGGGAGAAGCATACGGGATTTTATAAGCATAAGGGTTGCGCCCATTACTATAAAATCACCCGTAACCTCCATCTGATGCTCGCGGAGAGTTTCGATATATTGGATATACTGCTCGCATATCTGCGCTATGGGAATATCGAGTATATCTATCTTGTGCTTTTGGATAAGCGCCAGAAGCAGGTCGAGTGGTCCCTCGTACTGCTCTATTTTAACTATTTTTTCTTCCATATCAGAAAAGTCCCTTTATCAAGCTCCAGAGAATATAGAAGGGTGTGGCAAACAAGCCTATAATTGCTTCGCGTATAAAATCTATGGGCGCCCAGATATATCCCACGATAGTTTCAACCACGGGTATATTCCGTCCAAGCACCAGAACCAGCATAACTATATAAAAGTATCTTTCCCACATAAGATATTTTGCCGCCGTGGTGGGAGGGAGCAGGCACGCAAGCACCTTGCTTCCGTCAAGGGGAGGCAGGGGAATGAGGTTAAACACCGCAAGACCTACGTTAAGGGTAGCGGTAAGATAAAAGGCCGCAAAAAGTATGGTGGTAAAGGTGTTTGCGGGCAAAAACATCTGCGCCGCAGTGTAAAGGGTGGTAAAGATAAGTGCAAGTATAAGGTTGGAAACGGGTCCCGCAAGGGAAACGAGGGCAATATCCCTTCTGGGCTTGCGCAGGTTTCTGAAGTTTACGGGTACTGCCTTTGCCCAGCCGTAGCCTATAAAGAGCATGGAAAGTGCACCCATCGGGTCAAGATGAGCGATGGGGTTAAGGGTAACTCTGCCGTTCATATAGGCGGTATCGTCACCGCATTTGTGTGCCATCCAGCCGTGGGCACATTCGTGCACCGTCAGGGACAGCAGCAGTGACATCACCGTCAGCGCGGCGAATATTACGATGTCGACGATGTCGGCACCGGCAAGGTAAGATTGGATGTAAGATATAATCATGTATTATCCTCGGGACGCGTTCATTCGGCGCAGACCCAAAAACGCACGCCCGCAAAGGGCTACGCACAAACCGTAGGGGACGGCGTCCTCGACGTCCCGTTTTTCACGGTTCAGAGGTAGAAATCCTTACAGGATTTCCTCAAAATTTATTATTTGCGTTTTTGTAGAAATTTTTAGTCGGGGGGCAGTAGAATACTACAGCTCCCCACTCCTAAAAATTCCTTCTGCATCCAAATGCTTCGCGTCCAAAAAACACGTTTTTTTATTACTGTTTATCGTAGTTTTTCGTTACTTTACTTTTATCATGGATTTTTCCCACATATCTTTGGGCTCGTATCCGAGCAGCGTAACAACCGTTGCGGCTACGTTTGCGAGGCCGTACTGACCTTCTACACATTCGTAATCGTTTCTGCCGGTGTTATCGTAGATAATGCAGGGAACGGGGTTAAGCGTATGGCTTGTCTTTGCCTTGGGGGTGCCGTCCTCGTTAAGAGAAACTGCGCCCTTCTTTTTGTTGTATTCGTACATTTCGTCGGCGTTGCCGTGGTCGGCGGTGATGATTGCTACAGCGCCCGCCTTGTCAACAGCCTTGAGTATACGTGCAAGGCAGAGGTCAAGTGCTTCCATAGAAATTTTGGTTGCGGCAAAGGAGCCGGTGTGTCCAACCATATCGCCGTTGGGGAAGTTTACGCGCAGATAACCGTACTTGCCGCTTTCGATAGCCTCGATAAGCAGGTCGGTTATTTCCGCACACTTCATCCAGGGGCGCTGCTCAAAGGGAACCACGTCGGAGGGGACCTCAACGTAGGTTTCCAATTCTTCGTTAAACTTACCGCTTCTGTTTCCGTTCCAGAAATAGGTTACGTGGCCGTATTTCTGAGTTTCGCTCAGCGCGTACTGGTTAACGCCCAGAGAAGCAAGGTATTCACCCATGGTATTTGAAATTTCGGGAGGGGATACGAGGTACATAGAGGGCACGTGAGCGTCTCCGTCGTACTCAAGCATGCCTGCGTAAACCACGTCGGGAACACGTACTCGGTCGAACTTGTCGAAATCCTTATCGTCAAAGGCTTTGGAGATCTCGATAGCTCTGTCGCCGCGGAAGTTAAAGAATACTACGCTGTCGCCGTCCTCAACGGTACCAACGGGCTTGCCGTCCTCTGCGATAACGAAGGGAGGCAGATCCTGGTCGATCTTGCCGGTTTCGTTGCGGTAGGTTACCACTGCTTCGTGAGCGGATGCAAAATATCTGCCCTCGCCGAGCACGTGGGTCTTCCAGCCCTTTTCTACCATAGACCAGTTTGCTTCGTATCTGTCCATGGTAATAACCATTCTACCGCCGCCGGATGCTATGCGTGCGTCAAAGGAAGCGTCGGAAAGGTCCTTAAGCCAAGCCTCAAAGGGGTCAACGTATTCAAGGGCGCTTGTTTCGCCGACGTCGCGGCCGTCAAGCAGCACGTGTACGCGTACCTTCTTCACGCCGTCTGCCTTTGCGTGCTCGATAAGAGCCTTCAGGTGATCTATGTGGGAATGAACGTTACCGTCGGAAAACAAGCCGATAAAGTGTACGGAGCCACTTTCGCCAACCTGCGCAACCACCTTTTTCCAGCTTTCGCTTGCAAAAAGCTTGCCGCTTTCAATGGCGTAGGAAACCAGCTTTGCGCCCTGCGCGAAGACCTGACCTGCGCCGAGTGCGTTGTGGCCTACCTCGCTGTTGCCCATATCGTCATCGGAGGGGAGTCCCACTGCGGTGCCGTGAGCCTTAAGAGAAAAGGTGGGATATTTTGCCATAAGCATATCCAGAGTGGGCGTATCTGCGGCGGCAACAGCGTTGCCCTCCGTGCGGGGACAAAGTCCTACGCCGTCCATAACTATAGTAATAACAGGACTTTTAATTTTAGACATAACAATTCTCCTTATCTTAACGAGGAACGGGAAACGGGAAACGAGAAATTTCGGTAGCTTTTTTCGCGGTTTCCGCGAAAAAAGGTTTCCGTAATTCATCGTTCATCGTTCATCGTTTCTCGTTTGTGGTACTACTCCATTATTTTAACAATTATACTCTATTTTTTCCCATTTATCAATACAAAATTAAAATTTGTTACAATATATTATAATGCTTGCTTTTACGAGGTGGGTGAAAAAGGAATATAGGGAACATTTTGTTGTAAAAAATGTTAAAAAGTTCCCTATAACTATTGAAATATAGGGAACAATATGTTAGAATAAACAGACAAAAGTTCCCTATAAAGGAGTTTTATATGAGCGGCTACACAAAAATACAAGAGCTTTTACAGCAAAAAGCCGATCTGCAGGCGCGGCTTAAGCTGTTGCCCTACGACGGCACTCCCGAAATAAAAGAGCAGGGCGAGAAAAAATATATATACGTCCGCAAGCGCATGGGATCCCGCCTCGCCTCCGAGTACGTGGACGTATATTCCGACGAGCTGTATCAGCTTCTTTTACGCAACGCAAGAGAAGGGCGTGAAATAAAAAAGGGCATACGCAAAATAGAAAAAGAGCTTGCTTTATGCGGTTTTTCCGAAGAAGAGCTTTCACCCGAGGTGATGCTTAACCTTGATTTTGCGAGAGCTAATATGAAAAGCTGTATATACGAGCAGGCTGTACTGGAGGGCGTGGCTACCACCTTTCCGCAGACCGAGGATATCGTGGAAAACGGCACCGTCAACGGAATGAAGGCGTCCGACGTGCAAAAGATTTTAAACCTGAAGCACGCTTGGGAGTTTATTCTGGATAAAAACGTATTGCTGTTTCCCTCGGGTCTGTCCATACTCAGCCATATTGCGGCGCTGGTAAACGAAGGCTTTTATACGAACGGCGGCAGACTACGCGGAGTGCCCGTTACCATCGGCGGAACGAGCTACGTTCCGCCTCTTCCCATAGAAACGGTGGTGAAGGAAAATATAGATTCCATTCTGGCTAAAGATGCGCCCCCTGTCGATATCGCCGCGGAATTGTGCTTGTACTGTATGAAGGCGCAGATATTCAACGACGGAAACAAGCGAGCCTCCGTAATATTTGCAAATCATTATCTCGTTTCCCACGGCGGCGGAATTCTCGTTATACCCGAAGAAAGGGTTGCCGAATTCAAAAGGCTTTTGGTCTTGTATTACGAGGGAAGAGACGGCGGAGAAACGGTAAGCTTTATAAAGGAGCATTGTGTAAAAGTATTCAAATAAACGAAATTATTATTGCTTTTAATATTTTTTCGTTGTATAATTACCCCATCCACAGAAAAAAGCGGAAAACGGGTTTTTCCCGTGGCGGAAGAGGTAGTGGAAAAGCCCTTTCCGCCGTAAAGGAAAGCATGGTGTAAATCCATACGCAACAGCCATTGCCGTGAAAGCCGGAATACTTTACTTTTCGTAAAACGCGTGCGTTCTCTTGGGCAACGTATATACCCGAAATATACGGAAGGGACGAACGATTTTTCTCCTCACCCCAAAAAACATATTTTTTAAGGAGAAAAAACAATGAAAAAATCAATTCTTTTAACCCTTATGGCAGTTCTTGTCATACTCTCTTTTGCGTCCTGCAAGACTTCCCCCACGGGCTTGTGGGCGGACGCAACCTACACCGAGGATACCGTTCTCGGCGAGGGAGATACCACCTTTACTCTTGCCGTCACGGCAGAGGAAAAAACCGTTAAATTTACGATTTCCACAGACAAAGAGACCCTTGGCGAAGCACTGACCGACCTTGAGCTTATCGACGGCGAAACGGGCGATTACGGACTTTATATCACCGAGGTAAACGGAATGACCTTGGTTTACGAAACTCACGGAATGTACTGGTCTGTAACCGAAAATGGAAAAATCGCCATGACGGGTGTGGACGGAATAACTCTGCAGGACGGCGGCGAATATGGGCTTGTCGCGGCGAAATAGCTTCAAATATCTTTTTTATCTGGTGCTGTTTCCCATTCTGGGCGGAATGATGTACGCCACCAAATGGGCGATGCAGGGACTTCCCAACATACATCTTATCGGATTTTTTATAATGGCGTTTACGGCGGTGTACCGCGCATACGCGCTGGTGCCCATATACGTATTCGTGTTTCTTTGCGGTGTCTTCGACGGATTCGGGACGTGGTGGGTACCGTACCTTTACGTTTGGACAATACTCTGGGCAGTATCTATGCTGCTTCCCAAAAGACTTTTTGAAAGCAAGTGGGCGTACGTGGTGTGCCCCGCCGTAAACGGGCTTTTCGGCGTACTCTTCGGGGTGCTGTACGCACCGGGGCAGGCGCTTCTCTACGGCTACGACCTGCAGCAGACCGTCGCTTGGATCGGCACGGGATTTTTGTTTGATATCTACCACGGTATCGGCAATTTCGCCGCGGGATTTTTAGTCCCGCCCTTCGCTCTGCTGCTTTTCAGATTGGAAAAAATATACGCAAAAAAGGGCAGTCGATGACTGCCCTTTTTGATAAGGTAAAAGTTAAGAGTGAAAAGTGAAAAGTTAAAAGGTATGGAAGCTTTTTGCACCGCCGTGCAAAAAGCAACCATAATTCCTCGTTCATCGTTCCGGGGTCCCCGCAAAACCTGCGGTTTTGTGGGGTGGGTTACTCGTTCCTCGTTTTAAGTATTCTTTCCACTTCTTCAAGGTCTTCCTCGGTATTTACTCCCGCAAGCTCCTTTTCGTCCTCAAGGATAAATGCGTCCACCTTAAGCCCGCTTTTTATCATCAGCTTGGGCACGTCGGTGAGGTAATATTCACCCGTTACGGGGCTGGGAGTTATGCGTGAGAGGGTGTCGAAGAGCGAAACGCTGTCAAACATATATATTCCGCCGTTAAGCTCACGTATCTGCTTTTGCTCGTCGGTTGCGTCCTTGTGCTCAACTATTCCCGTTACGTTACCCTTTTCGTCGCGGGTGATGTGACCGAAGGGAGGGATATCCCCCTTTATAACGAAGGAGAGTATGGTGCAGGCGTTTCCGCTTTCCGCGTGTGCCTTTTCAAGCGCCAGCACGCTTTCCTTGCGGAGAAGGGGCATATCGCCGTTTATTACGAGAATATTTCCCTCGTATCCCTTAAAATGGTCTGCGGCGCACATAACCGCGTGGCCCGTTCCCTTTTGCTCTGCCTGAACGGCGAAGGGGTATTGGGGGAACGCATCCATCACCACCTGCTTTTCGTATCCCACGAGAATGACCTTGTCGGATACCTTTATATGGTCGGTATAATCAAGGACGTACTGTATCAACGGCTTTCCGTTTGCTTTTCTCATTACCTTGGGAATATGTGTTATATCGCTGCCCAGACGTTTTCCCTTTCCGCCTGCAAGTATTAAAGCCTTCATATTTTGGCAAACTACCTTTCGATAACATATATTAACAACAGTATATCTTTAAAAAATGCTATTGTCAACATTTGGGAGTGGTTTTAATGTCGGAATTTTTTGCAGGCACCAATACGGAGGTCGGTTTTACGGGGTATCTGGAGGAATATTTTTCTCCCTTAAAGAAGGTTTATATCATAAAGGGCACGGCGGGAAGCGGAAAATCCACCCTTTTAAAGCGTCTTTTTTCGGGGGCGGCGGAAAAGGGGTACGAGGTACACCGCATCCGCTGCTCCTCCGATCCTTCTTCCCTTGACGGCATAATTTTGCCCGAAAGGGGCGTTGCGGTGGCAGACGGCACTGCTCCCCACGTCCTTGAGCCAAAGCACCCTATGGTACGTGAATTTTTGGTGGACGTGGGCAGATTTATGGACGAAAGCAAGCTGTCCCGCGAAAATATCCTTTTAGCCGCAAAGGAAAAAAGCACTCATTTCACAAGGGCGTACGGGTATATAAAAAGCGCGGTGTTTGCCGAAAGAAACCGCGCTTCCCTTCTTTCCGAGGGGCTGGATATTCAAAAGCTGTATTCCTTTGCCAACAGGTTTTATGTTAAAAATCTCCGCGGTGAACGGGGTAATATCCAATACCGCGTGGCAAACGCCTTTACGGGCAAGGGAATACAGGTGTGCAACCCCTTTCCCAAGGCAAAAAGGACGCTTTTTTTAAATGGGTGCCGCGGGTGCGAGAGCGTGTTTCTGGATATGGTAAAGGATATTGCCCTTTCGGAAAACCAAAAAATAACCCTCTGTCCCCATCCTACGGACAGTAAAAGAATAAACGGAATATACTTCCACGGCAGGGAGGTGTACCTTACCGCAAACAAGCAAGAGGAGGGAGAAAGCGTGAATTTATCCCGCTTTTTTATAAAAGGATATTTTTCTTCCTCCCGCACCCTTTTAAAGGATTCGGGCGTTCTCGTCAAAACGGCGTACGCCCTGGCGGAAAAGGAATTGTCATACGCTTCCCACTTCCACGGCGTGCTGGAGCAAAACTATATTCCCGCCATGGATTTTTCTATGCTTGAAGGGGAGTATATCCGTCTTCTTAAGGCAGTAACGGAATAATACGGGATCTGCGCGCATATCCATTTACAAAAAGGAGATGTGCGTAAAATGAAAAAAGGATCTTCCCTCTTTAATTCTCCCTTGGCGGGAGGGCTTGTGGGCGGTGCGGTAATTCCCGCCGCGGCAGTCATATTTATGCTTGTTTTTGCGGCGGTCATCACGGGTACGGCGGACCCCGCTTCATACGTGCTTTTGTCCGCCTGCGGCGCCTTGGCGCTGGGCGGCCTTGCAGGGGGCTTTACCGCGGTAAAATTAACGGGCGCCCTCATCAGCGGAGTATATTCCGCCGTCGCCGCCCTGCTTATAATGGCGCTTATTTCGGTGTTCATACCCCTTGCGCAGGAGAGCGTGCTTGCACGCGTGCTTCCGCCCCTTATACTTGCCCTTTCCCCGCTGCTGGGCGGGTATATCGGTCTTGGCAAAAAGAAGACACAAGCAGATATTATAAAAAAAGCAAAGAAGCTGAAACGATAAACGATGAACGAGAAACGATGAACGAAAGGTAAATTTTTGCAAAAGTATTGCAAAAATTAATTAAATTAAAAATTCGGAAGATTTTTGTCCGCAAGGACAAAATCAACCATAATTTCTCATTCCTCATTTCTCGTTTCTCATTTCTATTGCATTGTCCGCGCATATATGATACAATGTAACAAAATAATACTTTTCTTGCGCGGAGTGTACGGAATGAAGGAATTTTTAAAGTATTTTCTCGGTCAAGGTGAAACGGAGGAGTTTTCCGCCTTTTCCTTTACCCATTTCGCTCCTATAATTTTGATGGTGGGAGTAATATTGCTCATATATTTTTTAAGGGACAAAATACGCAATTTCAAATACGAAAAGCATCTGCGCGGTCTTCTGGCGGCGGCACTCATCTTTTCGGAAATGTCGTATTATTGGCGGCTTATCGCGGTGCCCTCCCTTGAGCCGAACCCCGTTGACCATCTGCCCATAACCGTTTGCGGCTGGGCGGTGGTAATGTGCAGCTTTCTGGCGGTCAATAAAAATCAGACCCTTTTCGATATTTCCTATTTCTGGCTGTTTTCGGGCACGATCTTTGCGCTCATAACCCCCACGGTGATCACCTATACGGGCCCCACCCGCTTCAGGTTCTATCAGTTCTGGCTTGAGCATACCCTCGGTTATATCACTATTTTTTATATGATCTTCGTACATAAGATGCGTCCCACGGTAAAAAGCGCGGTCAAATCCTACGTTGCCTTGGGCGGACTCACGGTCATCGCGCTCTGGGCAAACCGACTTATCGGACCCGGCGCAAATTATCTCTTTATGGCTCGCCCCGAGGACACTCCCTCGGTGCTGGACATACTGCCTCCCAACTTCGCACTTCGCTTTTGCGTAATGCTGGCAGTGATAACGCTTTTGTATTTTTTAGCGTATCTGCCGTGGCTTATAAAGGACAAGAAAGTGAAGAGTTAAGAGTGAAAAGTGAATAGTTAAAAGGTATGGAAGATTTTTGTTCGCACACGAACAAAAATCAACCATAATTCCTCATTTCTCGTTTCTCGTTTATTATATGAATAAAGAAAATCTTCCAAAAAGAAAAAACATCCGCTGGGATAAGCAGGACTACAGCCACCCCGGTGAATATATGATAACCGTCTGTACAAAGGATATGAAGCAGATATTATCGAGGATAACCGTCAACCCGCAAACCGTAGGGACGGGCGTCCTCGACCGTCCGTATATTCAATTAACGCATTACGGAAAAATTGCGGATAAATATATAAACCAATTAAATGATTTTTACAGTAATATCAACGTAATAAAATACGTGATAATGCCCAATCACATACATTTATTATTGCAGATACCCGATGACGAAAGCGGACGGTCGGGGACGCCCGTCCCTACGGGTGAGTGCTGTACCAATGATAACGGTGCAAACTCGACTGTTTCGAAATTTGTATCCACGTTTAAACGTTTTGTTCATCGCGATATCGGTGAAAAAATATTTCAGCGTTCCTACCACGATCACGTGATACGGGACGAAAACGATTTTTTGGGCGCTGTTAATTATATGGAAAATAATCCGACAGAATGGACAAAAAGTAAAATTCACCCCACAAAACCAAGGTTTTGCGGGGACCCCGAAAAAAGTTAAGAGTGAAAAGTGAATAGTTAAAAGGTATGGAAGCTTTTTGCACCGCCGTGCAAAAAGCAACCATAATTCCTCATTTCTCATTTCTCATTAAAAAAACACCCGATTTGATCGGGTGTTTTTTTACATCAGCTTAAAGCTTTATTTCTTTTTCTTGATAACGATCACAACTACGACCACAACTGCAACAACAACTACTGCAGCTACGATGCCGATGATAAGACCGGTGTTGCCGCCCTTATCGTCTGCCTTGTCCTCGCTTACGTCGGTATCGGAGACAGCGGGCTTGCTTTCGTCTGCGGGCTTGCTTTCGTCTGCAGGCTCGGATTCGTCAGCGGGATCGGATTCGTCATCGGGTACTTCGGAAACCTCTTCGTCAGCAGAAACGGTGAAGTAAACGACAGCGTTTTCGTCAGCCTTTATAGCCGCGAAATCGTATCCGTAAGCGTAAACGATATCGCCTGCCTTAAGGGATTCAAGGGCTGTTCTGTTTGCCTGAGAACCTTCAACGGTCTCGTCACCGTGAACGGAGAGAACCACGTCGCCGGTCTGAGCGTCGGTAAAGAGGAAGGTATCGTCGCCGTTAATCCACTGAACTGCAACTACCTCGTATTCGTTTTCGTTGTCGGTGGGACGGAGAAGTGCGCAGGAGGTCCACTTTACGTTGTAATTGTGGATAACTGCGGGATCGGTAACGATGGTGGTGGAGCCTGCTACGATGGAGGAGTTAAGAGGAACGTTGCCGAGATTGACAGCACCCTCGGGAACCTCAACGTTCAGCTCTTCCTTGGATTCCTCTTCGGGCTTGGATTCCTCGGGAGCCTTTTCGGGACGAACGGTGCCGAGACCTTCAACGGAAGCAGCCTTGCCTACGTAGAAACGGTAAACGGTAACGGAGGAGCCTACGGGGCCTTCTATGTACAGTTCAAGAGAGGTGAAGCGGTGCATATTGTCTTCAAATATGCCTGCATCGCCCTTTTCGGCTACAAGGTAATCGCCCAAAGACCAGATGCCGTAGCCTTCGCCGTACGCCTTCTGATATTTGGTCATAGTTTGCATAGAGGTGAGCCAAAGGTCTGCAACGGTGCCTGCAGCCTCTTTGTCCTTACGGGTGTAGTGAGCCTGAGTGTTCTGACCGAGGGTTGCGCCGTCTGCAGAGCCGTAATCGAATACAACGTATGCGCCTTCTCTTACGTTAAACGCATCGCCTGCGTAAACGGTGGAGCCTTCTGCGTAAACGACGTCAACCTTTGCGCCTGCGCCGGTTACCTTAATGGTGACGGAGCCGTCGTCGTTGTAGGTAAGCTCACAGCCGGTGGTGGTAACCTTGCCGTTTGCGTCGTTTGCCTGAGGAAGCAGGGAATGAACGATATCGTCTGCTTCAGCGGCGGAGGTGCTTATTACGCAAAGGCTTGTGAACACGAGCATAAGCACCAACGTGATGGTTAAAAGCTTTTTCATGATATTTTCTCCTTTATTTTTGCGGGCAACTATTTGTCCGTATTTTCTTCTTTTGTTTCCTGCACTTCGGCGGGATGCTCCTTAAAGGTAAAGAACCCGTCCTTTTTCAGTCGGTTGTAAATGACCAACGCTATGGGGAATCCGAACAGACCGATAACTCCGAAGAGCTTGAGTCCCACGTACATGGATACCAGCGCCAGCAGGGGATGGAGTCCCACGCTCTTGCCGACTATCTTCGGCTCAAGGAACTGACGGACCACAAGTATAATGAAGTACAGCACGATAAGTCCGATACCCACGAAGTAATTTCCGCGGATAAGCTCGATAATACCCCAAGGAATGACTACCGCGCCCGTGCCGAGAATAGGCATAATATCCACCACGGCGGTAAGCGCCGCCATAAGGAATGCGTATCTCACACCTAAAATGGTAAGGCCTATAAACATTTCCATAAAGGTTATAAGCATTATCACGCCGTAGGCGCGTATGAACATCATAATTGCGTTCACGAACTGGTGCTTAATGGCAACAAGATGTCCGCCAATGGATTTTGGCAGTACCTTTATCACCGCTTGGTTTATTTCGTGGTACTGTGCCACGAAATAATAGAACGCCACTACGCAGATTATAACGCCAACCAGAACGGGAGGCACGGTGTTTATAATTGCGCTTATTGCGGGAATGATAACGCCGTTTATATCGGTAACGAGGGACGTGGCAAACTCGGTGACGTAGGAATCGATGTTTTCCCACAGGTCAAGGAGCTGCTCGCGGTAATCTATAAAGGGAATGTAGCCGTTCAGCTTGTCGATTATCTCCTCGGCGTAATCGGGATGGTTTTCCATCTCGGTAATAATGGTGCTCACCGTATGGTAAAGGGAGGTAAATTCGTTGTAAACGCGGTTTACTATAAGGTAGCAAAGTACGCCCACCACGCCCACGGTGAGGAATACCACGCCGATAACCGTCAAGGTACGGGGGATCTTCGTCTTTTTGCACACCAGATCCACAAGCGGATGCAAAAGCACGGCGAGGAAATATGCAATTACGAAGGGGGTAAGGACGCCCGCAAGGTATTTGACCACTACGTAGGCAACGCCCGCGCCCATAAGGATGTAAGCGGCAATAACCAATATCCGCTTGTACGGCTCTTTGGGAAGCATATTTTTGTTTTTCCCCCTTTCAAAAAGAATACAGTTTTAAAAAAACTATTGACATTTTTATTTTCCTGTGTTAATATAGCCTCTGCAAGGCCTGTTAGTCAAGTGGTCAAGACGTCGCCCTCTCACGGCGAAGGCAGGGGTTCGACTCCCCTACGGGTCACCAGAAAAAAGACATTCGAACTCTGTTCGAATGTTTTTTTTATCCAAGCCGACGGCTTGGATTTTTGTTTTTCCAAGGGAAAAACAAAAAAGGTAAAAGTTAAGAGTTAATAGTGAAAAAGTATGGAAACCTTTTTTCGCGTATAACGCGAAAAAAGCTACCACAATTCCTCATTCCGGGGTCCCCGAGAAACCAAAGGTTTCTTGGGGTGGTTTACTCATTTCTCATTACTCATTTATATCTATTACCCTATAATACTTCTTGCTTCCCACCGATTTAAGCTGTTCTTCCAATCTGTTTGCTTCAACAAATTCATCGGTTTCGGGTACATACAGCATATCAATACCGTCGAAAAGGGGAACGAAGGAATCCTTTTCGGGCTTTTCGTGGATATCCGCCACGGCTTTATCCGTTGCCGCCTCGATAATATCCGAAACCACTGCGGATGCGGTGGCAACTCCGCCCGCTCCTCTGCCGCGGAAGGTTACTCCGCCGACGCAGTTACCGTAAATGAACACGGCGTTTATAACGTCGTCGGTAATACCCAAAACGGTGTTTTTCTTAACGAGGCAGGGCGCGACGAAAAGACGCATCTTGTTCTCCGTCTGCTCTGCATATCCGATAAGCTTTATTGCGTAACCGTGTCCGTCCGCCTTGCGTACGTCCTCCGCGGTTACTTTTTCTATACCCTCTAAAACCGAAACGTCGTCAAGGGTTATTTCCTTATTGAATGCGATACCCGCAAGTATACAAATTTTTCTTGCCGCGTCTGCGCCGGAGATATCCGCCGTAGGGTCCGCCTCCGCATATCCGAGAGCCTGCGCCTGCTTGAGCGCCTCCTCAAAGGGGGTGCCCTCGTCACGCATCTTTGTCAATATATAGTTGGTAGTGCCGTTAAGTATACCGCACACCCGCTCTATTTTATTTGCCGCAAGGCAGTGAAGCATAGGATGTATTACGGGAATACCGCCTCCCGCAGACGCTTCGTAAAGATAAGAAACGCCGTGTTTTCCGGCTTCCTCTATAAGCTCCAAACCGTGCTTTTCCACTACCGCCTTGTTTGAGGTGACCACGCTTTTGCCCGCGCGGATAAGAGCCAGTGAAAATTCGTATGCGGGGGAAGTGCCGCCCATGGTCTCCGCCACCACGGAGATCTCGGTATCGTTAAGTATATCCTCAAAATTGGGAGTAACCGCGTTCGCCATGGGATGGTCGGGGAAAACGCGTTTGTCAAGAATACGCTTTATCTCAAAATCCTCTCCCATACGGGCGGAAATAATAGATTTATTTTTATTTAAGACCTCGTATACGCCCTGTCCGACGACACCGAAGCCGAGTATAGCAGCCTTTGCCATTGGAAACACCTCCGTTATTAGAACAGTTTACCATATATATACGCAAAAAGCAAGAATAAAATTGTTACTTAATGATTAATTATGCAAAACCGCCCGAAATATTATACCATAAAATAAATTTCAATACAAGACTTTACTTTCCCGCAAAAGAGGCTTATACTGTAAAAGGAAATTTGGGCGGTTTTTCACCCAAGGCGTAAATTCAATTCAACCTACGGTTTACTGCGAAAACGCAAAAAACCATTGATTTATTTGGGTTTTTGTGGTATTTTATTTGTACTCTCCGATTTTTTAAAAGGAAAAAAGACAATGCTTAAGCTCCATTCTCTGCCCGCGGCGGCAGAAAAATTCTTTAACGAAAACGGAATAGATATTTCCAAAGCCCTCGTGGTAATGCGGTCGGATATGGCGTTCCCCGGCAGAAAGGCGGATACCTTCGTGGTGCTCACCGCCGAAAAGCTGTACGTTGCCGAGGGCGTACTGGTCCACACCAAGGGGAAAAAGGGAAGAGAATCTTATTTCGATTGCTTCGATAAGCGTGAATATTCGGTTGCCGATATGTCGGAGCCCAAGGTGGAAGCACTTATCTCCACCGCCCGCGTCACCGCCCTTTTCGGTAACGACTGTATTCCCATGTTTGATATTTCGTCCTCCTGCAAGCACGAAGCAAACGTGCTGTGCAAATGTATCGAGGAATACAAAAAGGACGGAAAAATCGACGAAAAGAACCACAAAAAGGAAAAGGATAAGGACAGCCACTGTCCCAAGTGCGGCAGACGGTATCCCGACCAGCAGCGCAAGGTTTGTCCCAAGTGTATTGAAAAGACCAAGCTCATTAAAAAAATGGCGTCCCTTTTCGGCAGATACAAGACGTATATGCTTATTCTGCTTATCGCATTTATCGCCTCCTCCGCACTGTCCGTGGCGGTGCCTTACGTTTCAAATCAGCTTCTCTACGGCGAGGTCCTTGAGGAAGGCGGAAGTATGTACGGTATGATCGGCACCGTGGTGCTTATGATCATCGGCGTACGCGTGGCGTTTTTGCTTGTAAATCTGGTGGTGGGCGCGTTGTCCTCCCGCACGGCGGCGCACGTCACCTACGACCTTAAGATGCTCATATTCGAGAATATAAACAAGCTGTCCCTTTCCTTCTTTACCTCCCGCCAGACCGGCGGACTTATGACACAGGTAAACGGCGACGCGACCACCCTTTATTGGTTCTTCTGCGATGGGTTCCCTTACCTCATAACCAACCTGCTCACCCTTCTTTGCGTTATGACGGTAATGCTCATATCCAACCCCCTGCTCACCCTTATGGCGTTTATAACCGTGCCCCTTTTCTTCCTCGTATATAAATATCTGTTCCTTGCCTTCGATAAGCTGTGGGCAAGAAACTGGGCAAGAAGACGCGCGCTTAATTCACTTATATCCGACGTGTTCAACGGTATGCGCGTGGTAAAATCCTTCTCCCGAGAGGGCGAGGAGAGCGAACGCTTTGATAAACGCAACCGCGCCCACGCGGAAACGGTGGCGGAGGCAGGTATGCTTTCCGCAAGAAGCTTTCCTCTCATCACCTTCCTCCTTCAGGCGGGACTTTACGTGGTTTGGGGCGTAGGCGGCTGGCAGGTAATGAAGCACAGCGGCAATATGGATTACGCCTCCCTTTCCGCATTTATCGCATATCTCGGTCTTATTACGGGACCTCTGCAGTTCTTTGCTGACGTTTCAAATTGGTGGAGCGAATGTCTTAACGCGATGCACCGCCTTTTTGAAATAAAGGATTCCGTGCCCGAGGTAAGAGAAAGTGAAAGCCCCGTTTCCCTTACCGACGTAAAGGGCGAGGTAAAATTCGACGACGTCGTCTTCTCCTACGAGGAAAACCGCGTTATAATCGACCACGTTTCCTTTGAAGTTCCCGCAGGGCAGACGGTGGGAATAGTAGGCAAAACGGGTGCGGGCAAATCCACTCTCGTAAACCTGCTCACCCGACTTTACGACGTGTCCGAGGGCGGTATTTATATCGACGGAGTAAACGTAAAGGATATATCCTTTGCTTCTCTCCGTGAAAATATCGCCATAGTATCGCAGGAAACCTATCTGTTCCGCGGCACGATAAAGGAAAACATACGCTACGCCAAGCCTGACGCCACCGACGAAGAGGTTATGCAGGCGGCGCGGATAGCGAGTGCACATCAGTTTATTATAAAATATCCCGAAGGGTACGAAACTCAGGTGGGCTTGGGCGGAAAGGATCTTTCCGGCGGCGAAAAGCAAAGAATATCCATCGCCCGCGCGGTACTCCGCGACCCGAGGATACTTATTCTCGACGAAGCCACCGCCGCAATGGATACCCAGACGGAGCGGCAGATACAGGCGTCCCTCACCCGTCTTGCAAAGGGACGCACCACCATAATGATAGCACACAGACTTTCCACCCTCAGGGATGCGGATTTTCTGGTGGTTATCGAAAACGGAAAAATGCCCGAAAAGGGCACCGCCACCCAATTGCTTAAAGCAAAGGGAGTTTACTACAAGCTTTACAAAATGCAGGCGGAAGCACTTAAGACTATCGGTATAGAGGAGTGAAAACAATGAACGGAATTGCCGAAACAGTATATTTTACCCCCGAAAACGCACGCTTTTATTTAACTGCGGGCGGCTTGGTGGGACTCAACGCATTTATTCCCCCGGTGGGACGGGACGATCTTTCCGAGGATGAAACGGATAATTCTCCCCTTTGGCAGGACCTTGGCAGAGTTTTCCTCCACCGCGCCTTTCCTTACGATATGCCCGATAACTTTATTTCGGTGCTGGATAAGGACGGCAAGGAATACGGAATGATAAAAGCCATATCCGATTTTCCCGAGGAAATACGAAAAATTCTCGACGGAGAATTAAAACGTAAGTATTTTTGCCCCGTTATATCAAAAATAAACACGGTAACCGCAAAGTTCGGCTATACCTATTGGGAAGCCGAAAGCGATATGGGAAAATTGTCGTTTTCCATGCACGATACCTACCGCAACATCTCCAAGGTGGGGGTCAACCGTCTCATCCTCACCGACGTGGACGGAAATCGGTACGAGATAAAGGATTATATGGCGTTGGATCGCAAAAGCTTCCGTAAGATAGAATTGTATTTATAGGGAGAAATGAGGAACGAGAAACGAGAAACGAGAAACGAGAAATGAGGAATGAGGAATTTCGGAAGATTTTTGCAAGGCATTGCAAAAATCAATTGTAATTTTTCGTTTAATGATATGTCTAACGATAATCTTCCCAAAAGAAAAACCATCCGCTGGGACAAACAGGATTAAACCACCCCACAAAACCTGCGGTTTTGCGGGGAACCCCGGTAGCCACCCCGGCGAATATATGATAACTGTCTGCGTAAAGGATATGAAGCAGATATTATCGAAAATAACTGTCGGCGTCTCGCAAACCGTAGGGGACGACGTCCCCGTCGTCCCGCAAATAATACTGACAAAATACGGAAAAATTGCGGATAAATATATAAACCAATTAAATGATTTTTACAGTAATATCAACGTAATAAAATACGTTATAATGCCCAACCATATACATTTATTATTACAAATACCGGATGACGAAAGCGGACGGTCGGGGACGCCCGTCCCTACGGGTGAGTGCTGTACCAATGATAACGGTGCAAACTCGACTGTTTCGAAATTTGTATCCACGTTTAAACGTTTTGTTCATCGCGATATCGGTGAAAAAATATTCCAGCGTTCATTTCACGACCACGTGATACGGGACGAAAACGACCGTATCGGCGCTTTGAATTATATAAACAACAACCCCGCCCGATGGATTTCGGGAGAGGATACACAGTAAAACGAGAATTATTTTATGCAAAAAACACCAATTCTTTCATTCAAATTCAATCTTGATTTTTACAACAATTCAATAAACGGCGTCGCGACCCTTGAGGGAAACGTCCTTCTTATCAAAAACGGTGAAAACGTGACCGAAATAACCGTAACCGACTTTGACGAGATACGTTACGTTCAATATTTCGGCTGCTGCGCTCTCGAGGGTACGAAAAAGGGCGATGTGACCGAGATCTGCCGCGGCAATATGACCGTGGCGGTGGAATTACAGTCGGCGGCAAAACGCCTCAATTCCCTTATCGAGGGACGGGGTGTGGGAGAGACCGACCCATACGCAAAGCGCTACTGCGAAAAATGCGGCAGACGGTTTGCGCCTGGCTCCGTCACCTGCTCCCATTGCGTGGATAAAGGGGCACTTTTGCGCAGGCTTTTGCCCTTCCTTAAGCCCTATATTCTGCCTCTCGCCTTGTCCCTTCTTGCGGTGTTCGCAATATCGGGCGTGTCTATGCTTGCGCCCTATATCAGCCGTTCACTTATAAACGATTATATCGCGGCGAAGGGAATAAACACCGAGGACACCAAGGTTTTTTGGGGATTTGTAACCCTCATTCTCGCCATGGCGGGAACGGGGCTTTTGTCCGCGCTCCTTTCGGTGGCGCGTTCCTCGTTGGTGGTAAAGGCGTCTACGGGACTCCTTGCCGACCTGCGTAAAACGGTGTACTCCGCCATACAGAAGCTGTCCCTTGCGGGGGTTAACCGACGCACCGCAGGCGAGCTTATCAGCCGCGTTACCGAGGACACGCAGGTCCTTCGCGACGTGCTCGTAAACGATCTTCCCGCCCTCCTTCAGCAAATAATCATATTCACCGCGGTAACGGTAATACTTTTCGTCATCAACCCCGTCCTTGCGGCGGTGGTGCTCCTTCCCGTTCCCGTAATGCTGGTGGTGTTCCGCATGCTTATGAAGTACACCCACCGTCTTTACGGCGCGCAGTGGCACGCCAACTCCGAATGCGGAACCATTCTTCACGATATCTTTTCGGGTATCCGCGTGGTAAAGGTCTTCGGCGCAGAGGAATACGAGCAAGCGCGGTTTGAGAAGGCGGCAAGAAAATTCCGCTATATCTCCGCCCGCAACGAAATAGTGTGGAACCTCACCATGCCCGTGGCGGATTTCGCCTTGTCGCTGGGTAACTACGCCGCAATATTCATTCTCGGTACAATGCTTCTTGCAGGGGATATCGGGCTGGGCGATATGGCGCTGGTGCTTTCCTACGTAAGTATGATCTACGGACCCCTCCGCTGGATGTCAAGTATGCCCCGCCGTCTTACAAGAGCCTTTACGAGTATGTCCAAGGTCTTCGAGATAATCGACGAGGAGCCCGAAATATTCGATAAGCCCGATTGTATCGAGGCGGATATCGAGGGCAATATCTCCTTCAAAAACGCGTACTTCGGCTATAACACCTACGAAAACGTGCTCAAGGACGTTTCCGTTGATATAAACAAGGGCGAAATGGTCGGCATCGTCGGCAGGTCGGGCGTGGGTAAATCCACTATGATCAACCTGATAATGCGTCTTTACGATCTTACGGGCGGCACTCTCACCGTAGACGGCAGGGATATAAAGGATTACGATCAGCACTCGCTCCGCTCACAGATCGGCGTGGTACTGCAGGAGACATACTTGTTCCGCGGCACGGTGTACGATAACATCGCCTACGCAAAGCCGGGCTGTACTGCCGAGGAGGTCATAAACGCCGCCAAGACGGCAAACGCCCATCAGTTTATTATGCGCCTGCCCGATGGATATAACAGCTACGTAAGCGAGCGCGGCGGGTCACTTTCCGGCGGCGAAAAGCAGCGTATCGCCATCGCACGCGCGGTGCTCCGCGATCCGAAGATACTCATTCTCGACGAAGCCACCGCTTCTCTTGATACGGAAACGGAAAAAATGGTTCAGGATGCCGTTCAGGCGCTTTCGGAAAACCGCACCACCATCGCAATAGCCCACCGGCTTTCCACCCTCCGAAATTCCACAAAGCTTATTGTTTTGGAAAAGGGTACGGTTGAAGAGATCGGCACCCACGAGGAATTGATGCGCACCGGCGGCAGATATTCAAAGCTTGTTCTGGCGCAAAGAAAAATGAGCAAAATGCAGTGATTAAAAAACGGCGAGTAATCGCCGTTTTTTTAATGAGGAACGAGAAACGAGAAACGAGGAACTATGGTTGATTTTTGTTCGTGTGCGAACAAAAATCTTCCGAACCTTTTACCTCTTCACTTTTCAATCTTCACTCTTAACTTTTTTCGAGGACGCCGTCCCCTACGATTTGTGCGTCGCCGCGGGTGTTCGCAAACCGTTTGCGTTGCGCAAATTATGAACAAATTGTAAACATTGCGCTTTTGCGTATCATTTTTCCTTTACATATTGCCTATTTTGGAGTATACTTGACATATCGAGTGTCACTCGGTTTATATAGATCTATTTTTGATTATAGAATGAGGTTTTTTGGGGATTTCAGCCCGATGCCTTTTGTTATTACAATTTAATATTTTTATATTTTCCGAGGGAATACTTGTTCACTATATACGGAGGAAAGCATTTATGGAGTACATTATTCCCACCGTTGTAGGCGTGCTGGCTCTGGGTCTCGGTATTTTGCTTGGCGTACTTATGCGTAAAAAGATCGCCGAAAGCAAGATCGGCTCTGCTGAGGAGGAGGCGTCCCGTATCCGTCTGGATGCAAAAAGAGACGCGGAAACTCTCAGAAAGGAAGCTATCGTTTCCGCAAACGAAGAGGCCTTGCGTATTAAAAACGATGCAGAAAAAGAGTGCAAGGAACGCCGCAACGAAGTACAGCGTCAGGAAAGACGCATACAGCAAAAAGAAGATAATCTGGACAGAAAGTCCGATAACCTTGATAAAAAGGACGAGCTGTTAAACAAAAAGATCAAAGAAAACGAGCAGAAGGGCGAAAAGCTTGATGCTCTCCGCGCAGAGCAGGAGGAGCTTCTCCAGAAGATAAGCCAGATGTCGGTGGAAGAAGCACGCGACAGCCTGCTTAAGCGGGTTGAGGACGATGCACGCCACGATATGGCTGTCAAGCTCAACGAGCTTGAGGCGGAATACAAGGAAACCGCCGAGGAAAAGGCGAGAAATATCGTTTCTCTTGCAATTCAGCGCTGTGCGGCGGATTCCGTTGCAGAGGCTACCGTTTCCGTCGTTGACCTGCCCAGCGACGAAATGAAGGGCAGAATTATCGGCAGAGAAGGCAGAAACATCCGCGCTATCGAAACTCTTACGGGCGTCGACCTTATTATCGACGATACGCCCGAGGCTATTACAATATCCACCTTCGACCCCGTCCGCAGAGAGGTTGCGCGCCTCGCTCTGGAAAAGCTCATTTCCGACGGACGTATCCATCCCTCCCGCATTGAGGAAATGGTTGAAAAATCCCGCAAAGAGGTCGAGGCGGTCATCAAGAAGGAAGGCGAGCAGGCGGTTATCGAAACCGGTATCCACGGTCTCAACCACGAGCTTGTCAGACTTCTGGGCAGACTTCGTTTCCGTACAAGCTACGGTCAGAACGTTCTCCGCCATTCGGTTGAGGTTGCACACATCGCAGGCATGATAGCAAGCGAACTGGGTATCGACCCCGTTCTCGCACGCAGAGCAGGTCTGCTCCACGATATCGGCAAGGCGATGACACACGAGATCGACGGAAGCCACGTACAGATCGGTGTGGATATCGCAAGAAAATACAAGGAATCCAAGGAAGTCGTTCACGCCATCGAAGCCCACCACGGCGACGTTGAGGCGAAGACCGTTATCGCGGTCATCGTTCAGGCGGCAGACGCTGTAAGCGCGGCTCGTCCCGGCGCAAGACGCGAAAATCTGGAAAGCTACATAAAGCGACTCCAGAAGCTGGAGGAGATCGCAAACTCCTTCAACGGTATCGAAAAATCCTTCGCCATTCAGGCGGGCAGAGAAGTCCGCATAATGGTAAAGCCCGAGGCTGTAAGCGACGACGATATGGTGTTCCTGGCAAGAGATATTGCCAAGAAGATCGAAAGCGAGCTTGAGTATCCCGGACAGATCAAGGTCAACTTGATAAGAGAAACCCGCTCTTTTGACTACGCGAAATAAAAACATCAAGAAAACGGCGCGTAAACGCCGTTTTTTTAAACGAGGAACTATGGTAGATTTTCGTCCGTTACGGACGAAAATCCTCCGAATTTTGAATTTATTTAATTTTTGCAATGCTTTGCAAAAATTTACCGTTCGTTCCTCGTTCCTCATTACTCGTTCCTCGCTCCTCATTTCGCGTTCCTCATTTCTCATTCCCCATTCCTCATTTTAGAAAGATTTAACTTATGAACATTCTCTGCCTTGGTGACGTACAATTTCAATCCGGCGTAAAATACGTTTGCCAGAATCTGCCCAAAATAATAAGGGAAAACGATATTGATTTCACCGTGGTGAACGGGGAAAACACGTCGGATTATTCCACCCTTGATATTTACGCCGCAGAGGAGCTTTTCTCCCGCGGGGCAGACGTTATCACCGGCGGAAACCACACCCTGCAAAGGGCGGAGGTTTACGAATATCTGGATAACAAATCGGATAAATGCATACGCCCCGTAAATCTGCCTTACCTCGCACCGGGGAAGGGGTACACCGTTCAAAAAGCCAAAAACGGTATGCGCATCCTCGTTATCAACGCCATGGGACAAATAACCATGGACCCCTGCGACAGCCCTTTTTTGACGGTGGACAAGGTCCTTGAAAAGGAAAAGGGGTATTACGATATCGCCGTGTGCGATTTCCACGCCGAAGCCACCAGCGAAAAAAACGCCTTCGGCTATTACTTCAACGGCAGGATACACTGCATCTTCGGCACCCACACCCACGTTGCCACCGCAGACGAAAGACTGCTTGACAAGGGCAGCGGATTTATTACCGACGTCGGTATGTGCGGCGTTACCGACAGTATTATCGGCGCGGAAATAGACACCGCTCTGCAGAAGTTCGTGTCCCGCACCTTTACAAAAAAGAAACAGCCTGCGGGAAAAATGATGATAAACGGCGTTATTTTCACCGTAGACAACCAAACCCATTATTGCACGGATATAAAACGTATTAAATACTGAAAGGAAAAATAAAAAAATGAAAAAGTTTTTCGCTCTCTTTATGGCAGTTCTCATGCTCTTCGCCCTTACCGCCTGCACCACAGTGGACGCAGAGGGTAACACCGTAGATTCCACCGGTCAGCTTATAATGACCGTAGGTATGCTCGTTGTTATGGTACTGGTGTTCTATTTTATGATCATCCGTCCCCAGAAGAAGCAGGAAAAAGAAACCGCAAAAATGCTTGATGAGCTTACCCCCGGCGATACCATTTCCACCGTTGGCGGTATTATCGGCGTAGTTCTTAAGATAAAGGACGATATGGTCCTCATCGAAACCGGCGCAGACCGCACCCGTCTCCAGATAGCAAAGTGGGCTGTACGCAAGGTGGAGGAAAAGGCAAATGACTAAAACTCTCCTTCGTAAATACGCGCGCCTTGCGGTACGCACCGGCGCAAACGTTCAGAAGGGTCAGTACGTTGTAGTACGCGCTTCCGTAGAGATGCACGAATTTGCAGGTATGGTGGTTGAAGAAGCATACCGCGCAGGCGCAAAGGAAGTAAGAGTGGATTGGAGATATTCCTATACCACCAAGATGGCGTACAGACATCAGTCCCTTAAAACCCTTTGCAACGTTCACGATTGGCAGGAGGCAAAGCAGGCATTCGACTGTAAGACGCTTCCCGCATATATCAACATCATTTCCGACGGTCCCGACGCTCTTAAGGGCGTAAACGGCGAAAAGATGCAGCGATCCTCTATCGCAACTCACAAGAAAATGAAAAAATATCTTGATGAGATGGATAATAACTACCAGTGGACCATCGTTGCCGCCGCAGGCAAGGATTGGGCTAAAAAGGTGTTCCCCGGTGAGCGCACCTCCACTGCAGTGGAAAAGCTGTGGAAGACCATTCTCTCCACCGTTTATATCACCGATACTTCAAGCGACCCCGAAAAGGCGTGGGCAGACCATAACGCAGATTTTATGGATAAATGCGCCCGCCTTAACGATGCAAAGTTTGATTATCTCGAGTACAAGTCCTCCAACGGTACGGATTTCCGTTGCTGGCTCAACAACAATATCCTCTGGCTGGGCGGCGGCGAAACCACCAAGGGCGTTTACTATAACCCCAATATGCCCACCGAGGAAATTTTCACCACCCCCATCGCAGGCAAGTGCGAGGGTAAGCTGGTTTCCACAAAGCCCCTTTCCGTAAGAGGCAACCTTGTGGAAAACTTCACCTTCACCTTCGTTGACGGCAAGGTGACCGAGGTCACCGCAGAAAAGGGCGAGGATATCCTTAAGCAGCTCGTCGCTTCCGATGAGGGAGCGGCTCGTCTTGGCGAGCTTGCGCTGGGTCCTCACGACAGCCCCATAAGCAATTCGGGTATTCTGTTCTACAACACCTTGTTTGATGAAAACGCCGCTTGCCACGTTGCTATCGGCAGAGGCTTTGGCAACCTCGTTGTGGGATATGAGAATATGACCCGCGAGGAGCTTAAGGAGCAGGGCGTAAACGAGAGTATGATTCACGTCGATTTTATGATCGGCTGTGAGGATCTCTCCATCGTCGGCTATAAGGACGGAAAAGCGACGAAAATATTCACCAACGGCAACTGGGACGAGGATTTCGTTAACTGAAACTGCCTGAACAAAAGCAGATCGAAACGCAAAAGAATAATGCCATAATAACAAATGCGAGAGATTGTACTTTATCTCTCGCATTTTTGTTTTGTTTTTTTTGAAACGGGACGTCGAGGACGCCGTCCCCTACGAACACGCCACGGCTATGCATAAACCGTAGGGGCGCATCACGATGCGCCCGCGAGCTGTTCGCACGAAAGTAACGTCTGTCTTGTAGGGAAGAGGCTTGCCTCTTCCGCGAACTGTTCGCACTGCACTGCCGTCTGTGTATCACCCCTGCGGGGTGAGTGATATGCGCTCCGTGAGCGCGTGATATGCACCTGTCGGTGCGTGATATGGAGCCGCACACGGCTCCGTGATATGCCGCAACTCCGTTGCGCCGTATCGGTAAAAATCCGCGAGAAATCGCGGATTTTGGTTTTTTGTTTGATGCGGGACGATAAGGATATCGTCCCCTACGGTTTGTGCGTCGCCGTGGTGGTTTAAGAAAATTTAATTGATTTTTGCAACACCTTGCAAAAATCTACCATAATTCCTCATTTCTCATTCATCATTCCTCATTAAAAAAACGGCGATTACTCGCCGTTTTTTATTATCTGCGGGGTGTTTTTTATCTTCTCTTTCCCTTATACCTTATAATAACCGCAAGAGACGCCACGAGAAGCGCGCCTGCAACGACGATTCCCACCCAGATAATGGGGGGAGTTTTTTTCTCATCGCCGATATCAACGCTTACGTTGCTTTCGGTATCGCTGTTCTGCTCGTTGCGGATGCTTTCTTCCTTTAAGCTCTCTTCCTTTTTGCTTTCCTCGATACGGCTTTCCTCTGCCTTACTGCTTTCTTCAAAGGAGCTTTCGTAATTGCTTACGTCGCTTTCGTCGATGCCCGTATCGGGAATATCCTCGTTTTTCACCACGGTGCGCTCGGTATTGCGGAGAATGCGGGTGAAATATTCAAGGTCTGCCTTCAACGCCTTTTCTGCGGCGGAGGTGCCGAGGCTGTCCCCAATACTCTTTGCGATGGAAATAAGCTCTTCGTCCTCCGTTTCCGCGATATCGCCCTTGAGGACTTCCACCTTTTGCTTGTAGCTTTCGCAGGAGGAAGCGTCCATACCGCCGAAGGGACGGATGACCTCGTTAACCCTGCCCAGCGAATAATCAAGCACTGCAGTGAGGGCGGCGTTTGTATCAAAGGTAGGAGTAACGGCGCGGTTTCTGAATGCGCCGAATACGAGCAGGTGGTTTGCGGTCTCCTTGCCCAGATAGGTATTGGATTCAAAAAACATAACGCCGTCGGCGCCCTTTTGGTTGGCTACTATAACGTGGGTGGATGCATCGTAGCCGCTGTAGGAATCGGCAAATACGCCGATACCCGCGGCAAGAAACTTGCCGTTCATTTTGCTCACGTTTTTATCCGTTGCCTCTACCGCGTCATAGCTATATGACATAGGCTTGAGCAGGTCGATCCAGCCCTTTTCGATCCATTTGCTGTAATCCTGATAAATGCCGTTTCTTGCTCCGGCAGCATCGGGGCCAACGTCGGCACACAGGAGAACGTCCTCGCCGTATTCGTTGAAAAGAGTACGCATTTTGCCGACGAAGCCGGTGATGATATCACAGCGGTACTGCACCCAGTTATCCCAATAGGACGCGCTCGTATCAAACTTGGGGGTAACGCCGTACTTTTCCTTAAATCCGCCTACGGTAAGTGCATCGTAGCCGTAATCGTCCTCGATGCCGTCCTGATAACGGATATAGTCCAGTTCAAAGCCGTCGATGTCGTAATTTTCAAGTATGTATTGGTAGGTGCCCAGCAAAAACTCCTGAACCTCGGGGTGGGCGGGGTTCAGGAAGCAGAAATCATCGTCGTCCTTAACGCAGGTGTCCTTGCCGCTGTCGTTTATATTGCGCCACGTGGGGTTTTTATACCACACGCTTCTTTCAAGGTTATTGCAGGTGGTATGGGAGGAATAGAATATGGGCATCCAAACGTGCAGTTCCATTCCCCGCTTGTGACATTCCTCGACGTACGCCTTAAGGACGTCAAAGCCATTGAAGACGGGGTTCTGCTCAAAATCGCTTCCCTCGGGTGCGGGGAAAATGAGGGTGGAAGAGTAAAGAGTTTCTATACAAAGGGTGTTTATACCCGCATCGTAAAGGCGCTGTACGTATGCGCTTACCTCTGCCTGAGTTTTCTGGATAGGTCTTATCCACACGCCGCGGTATTCCACGGTGCGGCTTTCACAGCAGGAGGAAAGCCCCTTGTTGAGAAGGGCGTTTATTTTTTCGATACAGTCTGCCATTTCGTTTACGTCGGTAAGAGCTTCGTAGCTTGCGCGGAGAACGCGCATTTCCTTCAGGCAATTATCTATATCCGAATAATTGCAGTAAAGGTATTCCTTAATGGCGGCGGCGCGGGTATCCTCAAGAAGCTGTATGCCGATATCTATTCCGTGGATGTACGCCTTTTCGTCCATTTCAAGGGTGAGGGTCTTGGCGTTTTTATCGTAGCTTGCCTTCATACCCACCCTGGCTGTCTTGGTAAGCCATTCACCGTTTTTGCCGTGTCCCGAAATAACGAAGCCGCCCGTGGGGATCTTGGTATCGTTTCCGCCGACGGATACTATTCGTCCGTCCTTGTCAACAGCCGCCTCGTAGCCCCATTCGTTGGTTTTGGTGGTGCCGCTTCCCGTGTATATTACCAGATCATCCTCGTAGCGGGTGTTGTTGAAGCTGTCCACGGGACGGGTAACGGTAAAGAATATACCGCCGTACTGAGTGGGAGCATCGGTAACCAGAATGGTCATACCGCGCTCGTCAAAATAGCAATATCTGCCGACGGTCATATTGGACAAAAGCCAATCACGCATTTTGCCGTGCACGGAAACGACGAATCCGTCTGCGGGGATCTTTTCGTTGCCCGCGGTGGTAACGCGTATTATTTTATTATCGCCGTCCACCACAGCCTCCGCGCCCCATTCGTTGGTGGCGGTGGAAGCGCCGAAGGCGGGATTGTATACGATAACCTCGTCCTCGCCTCTGCCTCGGTTGAGTCCGTCAACCGTCTGCTCAATATCCTCTGCGGCGAGCACGCCGAAGGACAAAAGGGTGGCACAGGTTAAAAAAGCCAGAATTAATGCGGTTATTTTCTTCATATTACACGTTAAAGCGGAACAGAACTATGTCCCCGTCCTCCATAATATATTCTTTGCCTTCGCTGCGTACCAAGCCCGCTTCCTTTGCGGCGGTCATAGAGCCCTTTTCCATAAGAGCGTCGTACGCCACTACCTCGGCGCGGATAAAGCCGCGCTCGATATCGCTGTGTATCTTTCCTGCCGCCTTGGGCGCCTTGGTTCCTGCGGGGATAGTCCAAGCTCTTACCTCGGGAGTGCCTGCGGTGAGGAAGGAGATAAGTCCCAAAAGCTTATATGAGGTTTTGATAAGACGGTTCAGTCCCGATTCGGTGAGCCCCATATCCTCAAGGAATACCTGCTGCTCCTCCTCGTCCAATTCGGCGATCTCCGCCTCTGCGGATGCGCAGACGATAAGCATTTCGCTGTGCTCGTTTTCGGTGGCTTTCTTTAAAGCTTCGGTGTATTCGTTGCCGTTTACCACACTGCCCTCGTCCACGTTGGCGGCGTATATTACGGGCTTGAAGGATATAAGGTCCATTGCGGAGATATATTCAAGCTGTTTTTCGGTAAATTCTATGTTGCGGGCGCCCACGCCTTCCATAAGACCTGCGTGGAGCACCTCAAGGGCTTCCAGTTCGTCAGCGGCGGTCTTGTCGCCCTTTAACTGCTTTTTCACCTTGTCGATACGGCGCTCGGTCATTTCAAGGTCGGCAAGGACAAGCTCGGTGTTTATGGTCTCAACGTCGCGGACGGGGTCTGCGCATTCGTCAACGTGTACGACCTCGCTACCGCCGAAGCAGCGTACAACGTGTACCACCGCGTCAACGTTGCGGATGTGGGAAAGGAACTTGTTGCCCAGTCCCTCGCCGCTTGCCGCGCCGCGTACCAAGCCTGCGATATCCACGAACTCGATGGTGGCGTAGGTCTTTTTCTCGGGGTTGTACATCTCGCACAGACGGTCGATACGCTCGTCGGGCACGGTTACCACGCCCACGTTGGGCTCGATAGTGCAGAAGGGATAGTTGGCGGACGCCGCGCCTGCCTTTGTAAGGGCGTTAAAAAGTGTGCTTTTGCCTACGTTGGGTAGGCCCACAATTCCAAGTTTCATATTATATCTCCGTGGTTTTTATATTAATTCAGTTTATTATATCAGTTAATTAAAGAAAAAGCAAGAACATTAATAAGAAACGATAAACGAGAAACGCGGAACGAGGAACTATGGTAGTTTTTGGTCAGAGACCAAAAACGAAATTTGTTAACTATGAACGAGGAATGAGGAATTATGGAAAAAATCCGCGTAACGCGGATTTTAAAAAACTGTATTGAATCTATGTTTTCGTTGGCGCGAGGTCTTCGCACCGTCTTGCTGTCAATTCCGCACTCTTCACGGAGAGTATACGTAGACACGCCCTTTTTCCCCCTTGGAGCGCCGATTTAATCACTCAAGCCCTGCGAAAAATTCATCATACGAGCAGTTGTATATTTTACGCAACGCCACGATTACACTGGCGCGGACGTTTAATTCACCCGCCTCGTATTTTGCATAAGTCGTTCTGCCGATATCACAACCATTGCGTTGCAGCTCGGCGCAGAGCTTCTCTTGTGATAAGCCCGATATACCGCGCAATCTCCGTAAATTATCTCCCAAATTAAGATCCCGTCTTATTTTCTGCTCCATACAACATCCTTCTCCTTTGCATTTTTGACCAGTATTGGTTGCAACCGAAGATATTGTATGCTATAATCTGTTTAAATATTGTCCGCTATACTGGGCAGAATGGAGAGTTTAGAATGAAAAGTTGCACATTTTTTGGACACAGAGACACGCCCGAGGACGTACGGGGAAAGCTATATACCGTTTTGGACGAGCTTATCACAAAGGAAAACGTAAATATATTTTACGTGGGATACCAAGGAGCCTTTGATAAGATGGTGTGGCAGACGTTAAGGCTGTTGAAGATCGATCATCCACATATTAATTATTATCTGGTTCTGACATATCCGTCCTATGCAGCCGATGAGTTTCCCGAGGAGGAACGCACTGTTTTTCCGGGTATTCTCGAAAACGTCCCCAAAAAATTCACTATAGACCGAAGAAATCGCTGGATGGTAAACAACTCCGATTACGCTGTCTGCTACGTAAAGTATGATTTTTCCTGTTCGTATAAATATATGAGCCTCGCCGAAAAGAAAAAGAAGACCGTTATAAACCTCGCCGGCGTCCTGCTGTGAAAAAACACGATATATTCACAGTGTTTTAACAATTGCGCGCATTGACAACGTATACGTGTATATGTTATCACTTATTTGAAGGAAAATATTTACATATTTTTTTGAAAATTTTTTAGAGGTTTTGCTTTTAAAAGTCATTAGTTATATGAAGGGGAAAGATTTTATAATTTTTTAAACTTTTTTATAGACGTTTTGCTCGTTTCAGACATTATATAGTGAGGGCAGAAAAAATATTTATTTTTTCTGTAACCATTTCCCTGTAACCAAAGTATTATATATGCAGGGACAGAAAGGAGCTTATTGTATGAAAAAACACGCAAAATTCAGCAACAACGCTTTTCCTCTCCTATTACGCAGTATTCGCGCATAGTGCAATAGGGCATTATGCGCTTCCCAACAACAAAATAATATTTAAGGAGAAAAAAATGAAAAACATAAACAAGTCCCTTTCATTGGTTCTTGTGTTCGTTTTACTGCTTTCGGTTTTCCCCTTTAATGTAGTTTATGCTGTTGAGGAAAATACCGCAAGCACACAAACACAAAAGACCGAAGAATTCGTACTGCCCGACATCGTTCCCGAAGCAGAATCAGCAGAGCGCGGATATATCGGCAGAGCGAAGGAAGAAGAAAAAGATAACTTCACCTTTGTTTTTAAAAATTCGGATAATACCCGCACTATGCGCGTATACTCCCATCCCGTAAAATATACCGACGATGACGGTAATATTAAGGACATAACCCTTGATATACAGTCCCGTGCAGGCGGCGGATTTGAAACGAAGGATAACAGTATTAAAACCACATTCGGAGCAAAGCTT
>JAGAKP010000021.1 GCA_017625615.1 Clostridia bacterium | reverse complement strand
CGGGGATTCTCTTTTCGATAGTGCCCTCGCCGCCGATCTTTTCGATCATGGGAGTGTCAAGCCATACTGCGCTGCCCTGATCGGTTTCAACGCCGTTGCCTCTTGTAGAGCATTCGCGAATGATGGAAGCGGCGGAAACGTCTCTGGTTTCAAGAGGATGCATAAATACTTCGCCGTTAACGTTAACCAGCTTTGCGCCGAGAGAACGTACCTTTTCGGTAACGAGAGCACCGAATATCTGCTCGGGATAAGCGGCACCCGTGGGGTGATACTGAAGGGTTTCAGCATAAAGAAGCTTTGCACCTACGCGGTAGCCGAGAACAAGACCGTCAGCAGTTGCGCCGTAGTGGTTGGAGGTGGGGAAGCCCTGATAATGCATTCTGCCCGCACCGCCGGTAGCGATAATAACGGTCTTTGCCCTTGCAACAAGCAGTTCCTTTGTTTCCATATTCATAAGAACAGCGCCTGCGGCATTGCCGTTTTCATCGAGAATAAGCTCGATAGCGGAGGTAAAATCAACTACGGGAATATTTCTGTTAAGAACCTCGTCACGGAGAGTTCTCATAATTTCCGCACCGGAATAGTCCTTTGCGGCGTGCATACGCTTTCTGGAGGTACCGCCGCCGTGGGTGGTGACCATAGTACCGTCCTCGGTCTTGTCAAATTCAACACCGAGCTCGCTGAGCCACTGAATAGCCTCGGGAGCCTCGCAAACCAGTCTCTGGAGAAGCTCTCTCTTTGCGGCAAAGTGACCGCCGCCGAAGGCGTCCACAAAGTGGATAGCGGGAGAATCGTTGGGCTTGTCAGCAGCCTGAATACCGCCTTCAGCCATCATGGTGTTTGCATCACCGATGCGGAGCTTGGTAACGATCATTACGTTTGCGCCTGCTTCGTGAGCCTCTATAGCTGCGGAAGAACCTGCTCCGCCGCCGCCGATAATAAGAACGTCCACGTCGTAATCGGGCTTTTCAAGATCAACGCTGTCTGCGGTGATACGGCTGTGAGCCTGCAGAGTTTCAGCCAGCTCCTTGGGAACCTTATCGCCCTTGTTGGGACCAATTTTAAGAATATCAAATTCATCCTGCTTGTAGTCGGGATGATATTCAGCAAGAAGATCTGTCTTCTGCTGTGCGGTCATACGAGCGGGCTCAAGAGCAATATTAGCATCTCTTGCCGCTTCAACAGCCGCCAATGATTTTTGAAATTTATCGGAATACATCTTTTTGCCCTCCTTATTTCTCGATCTCGCGGTTGTTGTAAAGCTCTTTCATTTCCTCGATAGGCTTTTGCATCAAAGCCTCGATAAGCTCTACGAAGGTACCGTCCTTGATCTCCTGAACGCGGTTGTCAAGGTGATCGCACTTGGGTGCAAGATATTTGCCGTTAATTCTTCTTGCAAGCATTGCAACCTGAGGATGAGAGATACCTGCAGGGCAACGGGAAGAGCAAACACCGCACATAACGCAGTCAAAGGATTCCTCTGCACAGCTTTCGAAATCACCGCGCTGAGCGTAAGCGATGTACTGCATTACGTTAAGACCCTGAGTACAGCTCTTTGTGCAGGCGTTACAGCCTATGCAAGCGTAAATTTCGGGATAAAGCTGCATCATTACGGTTTCGGTTACGGGAACCTTGTTTATATCGTAAACCTGCTTTACAAGGGGGAAGAAGGGGAGGGTGGCAATATACATATTGTCCTCAACCTTGGTCTGGCAAGCCAGACAGGACTTAAGCTCCTGTTCGCCCTTTATGCGGTAGATGGTAGCACACGCACCGCAGAAGCCGTTTCTGCATCCGCATCCGCGTACAAGCTGGTAGCCCGCATATTCCATTGCACACATTATCGTAAGATTGTCCGGCACGGAATACTTTTTACCGAACAGATAAATATTTACCATATTTTCCATATCAAACACTCCTATTAATACTCGTCGGGCAGCTCGTCAAGCTCGTCAAATCGGAAAACGGGACCGTCCTTGCAAACGTATTTGCTTCCTACGTTGCATCTGCCGCATTTACCGATACCGCACTTCATACGAAGCTCCAGCGTGGTATATATCTGGGTCTTTTCAAAGCCCAATTCATACAGACCGCTAAGGGTAAACTTGATCATTATGGGAGGACCGCAGAGAACTGCAACCTTATCCGTATCAAATCCAAGCTCCTTAACGTAGTTGGGAACGAATCCGACGTGTCCGTCCCATCCCTCCTGCTCACGGTCGATGGTGAGATGTACGTTTACGTTTTCGTCGGTAGCCCATTCTTCAATTATTTCTCTGTAATCAAGCAGGTCGTCCTTACTTCTGGAACCGTATACGATATCTATCTTGCCGTAACGGTCACGGTAGTGACGGCAGTAGTTGATAACCGAGCGGAGAGGAGCAAGACCAACACCGCCTGCGATAAACAGAAGGTTTTTGCCTGCAAAAACGTCGTCAACGGGGAAGGGGTTGCCGTAAGGACCGCGAACGGTAACGTACTGACCAACCTCAGCCTGATGAAGCCATTCGGTAACACAGCCGCACTTTTTAATGGAAAACTCCATATATTCGGTGTTGGTAGGGGAGGAGGTTATGGAGAACATAGCCTCGCCCACACCGGGAATGGAAAGCATAGCGCACTGACCGGGTCTGTGGTCAAAGGCTTTCTTTCCGTCGGGTGTAACAACACGGAAGGTCTTTATATCGGGAGTATCGATACGGATATCAGTGATAACGCCGATCACCGGCATAAGAGGATCTCTTATTTCAGCCATTGTTCTTTCCTCCCAAGGTCTTCATTACTTTTACAATATTCATGGAAATAGGGCATTTAGCCAAGCATCTGCCGCAGCCTACACAGCTGAACATACCGTCGTTGTTGGCGGGATAATAAACCAGCTTGTGCATAAAGCGCTGTCTGAATCTTTCAAGCTGTGACAAACGGTTGTTACCGTGTGCCATTCTCGTAAATTCGGAGTACATGCAGGAGTCCCAGCAGCGGTAGCGGATAACTCCCTTACCGGTGTTGAAATCCTTAATATCGTAGCACTGGCAGGTGGGGCACACGAAGGTGCAGGTACCGCATCCCAGACAGGATTCGGAAAGGGTTGCCCATTCAGGCGCGTTAAAGAATTCCTCGGTCTTGTCACCGCCGAAAGCATCGGTGGTAAGGTCAGCAAGGGGAAGCTTTTTCATTATCCTGCGGGTGCTTTCCTGCTGTGCTTCAACGGCTTCAGCGCCGCACTCGGTAACGAGGTCGCCCAGCAGAGCAATAATCTTTTCGCCCTTTTCGGTGTTGGGCTCGAGATAAAGAGTATCATCTGTCATCCACGCGGAAATATCTCCTGCGGGAGAAGCAGCATCAATACCGAAGGTACCGCAGAAGCAAGTCTCTGCGGGACGGGTGCAGGCAAGAGCGATTATAACGCCGTGTTCTCTGCGGTTTTTGTAGTATGTATCTACGGGCTCGTTGAGGAATACGTTATCAAGCACCTCAAAGCTCTTTACGTCGCAGGCACGAACGCCGAAAACAACGAAATCCTCGCTGTCCTCGCGGATATCTATAAGCTGGATATTCTTACCCTCGGTCTTGAACTCCATAAGGTTTTCGACCTGAGGGAAGAAAAAGTCCTTGGGGCTTCTTACGGTGTTGAGCTTTTCGCTCATGACGGTGCCGTCTTCCCACTTTTTGTATTCGGAAGAGCCTTTTTCGTTGTCAACGGGGAGATACAGCGCGTTTTCTTCGGCAATTTTTGCGAAGAGTAAGTTTATTGAATCTTTAGCTATTCTGTACATGCTTTACTCTCTCCCTTCAAAAACGTCACCGGGCTCAACGTCTTCGGTGGTGTAGTTGACCAGCGGAGCTCTTGAGCCAACCTCTGCGCCTGCCTGATATTCGCCGTAGTGAGTGTTCATATCCTTAATGAACTTACGGTTGAGCAGGTGAAGGGGAATATTCTGAGGACATACTCTGGAGCACTCGCCGCAGTCGGTGCAACGTCCCGCTACGTGGAATGCACGTATAATATGGAACATTTTTTCTTCAAAGCTGGTTGCGGGAGCCTTGTTCTCCAAGGAATGGTTGGGGTTATCAAATACGCACTTTTCGCAGGTGCAGGCGGGACATACGTCACGGCAGGCATTACAGCGTATGCAACGGGATAGCTCGTTCTGCCAGAAAGCATATCTTTCGTCGGCAGTCATATTTTCAATACGCTCTACCTCGTCAAATCTGCCGCTTTCGATAACGTCGCCTTCCTCGCCAATCAGCTCGTCGTAAGCCACGTGCTTCTTGCTCTTGCAGTTCACACAGCGCTCAGCCATAACGTCGGAAAGGTCAAAGGATACGGTATCATCGGAATAAATCGTGGTAACGTTTATCTTTTCACCGCACTCGATAGAGGAAATACCGTCACCGGTAACAGCCTTTATCTTGCTGATATCAGCCATACCCTCGCAGGGGATACCGATAGCGTATACCTTTTCTCTGTCAAAGCGATGCTCTGTAAGAAGCTGGTTAAAGCTGTAGGTATCACAAGGCTTGAGGAACACGAGCACCTTGCTTGCGCTCTTTTTGGTGTTGGCAATAAGATATTTGGAAAAGTTTGCGCCGCAGAAATCGTTCCAAACGAGATCCTTAAGGTCATCGGCAGAGGTAAATACTGCGGGAGTAAGATCGTAATCAAACTCGCCCTTCTTCCAGCCGAGCACGCGGTCAACAGTTCCGTTTTCAAGCAGAGAAGCTGCTTTTTCGACTAAAACGTCGCGTGTTATCTTTTGCATCGCAGATCCTCCAATCTCTTGTTTTCGCCCAAGGCGGCAACGGTCTGGGCAAAATCATTCATAGTAGCGGCAAACTTTGCACCCTCTGCAGCGGATACCCATTCAACACGGGTACGCTCCTTTTCTATGCCGAGGTAATCAAGCATAGAGAACAGCATTGCCATACGGCGGCGGGTGTAATAGTTACCGGAGGTGTAGTGGCAGTCGCCGGGATGGCAGCCGCACAGAATTACACCGTCAGCACCGCGCTGGAACGCGCGGAGCACGAACATAGGGTTAACTCTGCAGGAGCAGGGTACTCTTATAATTTTAACGTCGGCAGGATAGCTCAAACGGTTGTTACCTGCAAGGTCTGCGCCCGCATAGGAACACCAGTTACAGCAGAATGCGACGATGAGAGGCTTTTTTTCGTTTACTTGCATATTGCATCTACCTCCGCAACGATTTGGTTATTTGCAAATCCCTTAAGATCCATTGCGCCGGAGGGGCAGGCTACGGTACAAGCACCGCAACCCTGACATACTGCGGGGTTGACCTGTGCAACGCGGCGGATAGCAATGGTTCTGTTGGGCATACGGAATTCCTTGTCAACGTAGGTGATAGCACCGTAAGGACATACGCGCTCGCAGGAGGAACAGCCGTTACACATAAGCTCGTCGGAGCTTGCAACGCAGGGGTTACCTGTCAGCTTATCCTTAACCAGCAGGGAGATGACCTTTGATGCGGCGGCGCTTGCCTGAGAAACCGTTTCGGGAATATCCTTGGGACCCTGGCACGCACCGGAAAGGAACACACCTGCGGTGGGGCTTTCAACGGGACGGAGCTTGGGGTGAGCCTCGGTAAAGAAATCATTGGTGTCCATGCTTGCGGTAAGCATCGTAGCAAGAGGACGTGCGGATTTGTCGGGCTCGATAGCGGCGGCAAGAACTACGAGGTCTGCATCAATGTGAAGCTGCTTGTTGTTAAGCAGGTCGGATGCCTGAACCTTAAGCTTATCTCCCTCGGGAGAGACCTTACCAACCATACCTTTAATATAATGTACGCCGTATTCCTCAACTGCGCGGCGATAGAACTCGTCAAAGTTCTTACCGGGCGTTCTTACGTCTATGTAGAATACGTATACCTCGGTATCGGGATACTTGTCACGGGTAAGCATAGCGTGCTTCGCGGTATACATACAGCATATCTTGGAGCAGTATTCCTTGCCCTTTTCGGCGCAAGCAGAGCAACGGCTTCCCACACACTGAACGAATACGATGGTGTGAGGATGCTTGTGGTCGGAGGGACGGAGAAGCTTGCCTGCGGTGGGACCTGCGGCATTGGTAAGACGCTCAAATTCAAGGGAGGTAATAACGTCCTTTGACTGATTGTATGCGTACTCGTCGAATTTATCCATGCTGATGGGGTTAAATCCGGTAGCAACGACTATTGCGCCGTACTTTTCTTCTATATACTGATCCTGCTGCTTGTAGTCGATTGCGCCTGCGGCACATACTTTGGAGCAAACACCGCACTTGCCGTTTTTAAGCATATTACAGTGCATGGGATCGATTGTTGCAACCTTGGGAACCGCCTGTGCAAAGGGAATGTAAATTGCGGTACGGTTATCCATATTAAGGTTAAACTCGTTGGGAACCTTCTTCATGGGGCACTTTTCAACGCAGGCACCGCAGCCGGTACAAACGTCTTCGTTAACGTAGCGTGCCTTCTTTTTAATAGTAACGTCAAAGTTACCTACGAATCCCTTAACGGCGGTAACCTCGCTGTAAGAGAAGATCCGTATATTCTCGTTCTGAGCAACGTCAACCATCTTGGGGGTAAGAATACAAGCGGCGCAGTCAAGAGTAGGGAAGGTCTTGTCAAGCTGTGCCATTTTACCGCCGATGGTGGGCTTGGTTTCAACGATATCTACGGGGAAGCCTGCATCTGCAATGTCAAGGGCGGTCTGAATACCTGCGATACCGCCGCCGATAACGAGCGCACGCTTGGTAACGGGAGATTCACCGGGGGTAAGGGGAGTGTTAAGGTTTACCTTAGCAACAGCCGCTTTACCGAGGATTATGGCCTTTTCGGTACCGGTAAGCATATCCTTATGTACCCAGGAGCACTGCTCACGGATATTTGCGATTTCTACCATATAGGGGTTGATTCCAGCAGCAGCCGCAGTCTTGCGGAAGGTAGCCTCGTGCATACGGGGAGAGCAGGAGCATACTACTATACCGGTAAGTCTGTGCTCGGCAATGGCTTCTTTAATAAGATTCTGACCTGCCTGAGAGCACATATATTGATAATTCGCGGAGAAAACTACTCCGGGTTCGTTTTTGAGAGCGTCGGAAACCGCCTGAACGTCTACAGTTCCTGCGATATTACTGCCGCACCAACATACAAAAACACCGATTCTTTGCATTTTTAAGTATTCTCCTCCTTTACTTTGCGTATTTTCTGAAAGCGCTTACCAACGCCTGCTGAGGAATATCCTCGTCAAGCATAGCGGGAATATCGTCTGCCTTCAGATGGTTTGCATCCTTTTGACGGATGACTGTAAGACGAACCGCTTCCACGAGCTTTGCGGGCTCTACGTTACGGGGACATCTGTCAACGCAGGCGAAGCAAGTGAGACAGCGGTACAGAGATTCGGACTTAAGCAGAGGCTCGATATCTCCGTCTTCTACCATAGCCACAAACTGGTGGGGATGGTATTCCATTTCGTCAAAGGCGGGACACGTAGCGGTACATTTTCCGCAACGCATACACTTCTTGGGGTTTACACCGCTTATGCGGATAATTTCTTGCTGTAATTTCTTGTTTGAGTTATGCATTTGCGTCCTCCTTCACGCCCAGTGCTTCAGCCAGCAGCTCGGTAAAGTATACTACGGGCACAGCGGGAGCGTTCTTTTCAAGATTATACTTGCAGAGAGGGCAAGCAGTAACCATACGGGAAGCGCCGAAGGAAGCGGCGCTTTCGGTTACGGCATTACTCTTTTTCTTTGCAAACTCGGGGCTCTCCATTACCACGTAGCCGCCGCAGCATTCGTTGCGGTAGGGGTAGATAACGGGAGTTCCGCCGATAGCGCGGATAATATCCTCCATAATGCTGGGATTTTCGGGATCGTCCATACGCATTACGGAATTGGGACGGAGAAGCAGACAGCCGTAGTAAGCCGCGATCTTCTCGCCCTTAAGGGGATTGACTACCTTTTCCTTTATCTTGTCAACACCGACCAGATCGCGGAGCATTTCAAGGTAGTGGTAAACGGCAGTGCTTCCGTCGTAGGGAGTGTCGTTGTATCTGTTTACCTTGTCTGCAAAGGACGCATTGGTCTGCATTGCGTGGTTAGTCTGCTTTATTACGTTATGGCAGGCGGAGCATACGGTAACAAGTGCCTGATCCTTCTCCTGCGCCGCCTGAAGCGCGCGGACGGAGGAAAGCTTTGTAGCAACCTCGTCGTTTGCGGTGGTGAATACGCCGCCGCAGCACTGCCAGGCTTCAATTTCTTCCAGTGTGATACCCAAAACCTCGGCACAGCGGCGGGCGTAAACGTCAAGCTGCTTTGCCTTGTTCTTAAGGGTACAACCGGGGAAATAACTTACCTTCATTTGGGTACCTCCGTTAAACCATCTTTTCGGGGTGGAATACCTCGTCGAATCTTTCCGCAGTAAGGAAGCCCAGCTCTACGCAAGCCTCTTTAAGGGAAATGTTATCTTTAAATGCCTTCTTTGCCGTCTTTGCCGCATTCTCGTAGCCGATATAAGGATTGAGTGCGGTAACGAGCATAAGAGAGTTGTGCAGATTGTGGTGCATCTTTTCTGCGTTAGCCTTAATACCTACAGCGCAGTTCTTGTTGAAGGAGAGGATAGCCTCTGCCAACAGTCTGCCGGACTGGAGGAAGTTGTAAATGCAAACGGGCATAAATACGTTAAGCTCAAAGTTACCCTGAGAAGCTGCCATACCTACTGCCACGTCGTTACCCATTACCTGAACCGCAACCATGGTAACAGCCTCGCACTGGGTGGGGTTAACCTTACCGGGCATTATAGAGGAGCCGGGCTCGTTTTCGGGAATGAATATTTCACCCAATCCGTCTCTGGGACCGCTTGCAAGCCAACGAACGTCGTTTGCGATCTTCATCATATCGCAAGCAAGAGCCTTGATGGCGCCGTGTGCGAATACGAGCTCATCCTTGGAGGTGAGGGAGTGGAACTTGTTGGAAGCGGTAACGAAGGGCTTGCCGGTAAGCACGCCTACGTTTTCGGCAACAAGCTCGGAAAATCCCTTGGGAGCGTTAAGACCGGTACCTACTGCGGTGCCGCCCAGCGCAAGCTCGTAGAGGGGCTTAACTGCCAGCTTAAGCATTTCAACGTCACGCTCAAGGCTGCTTCTCCAACCGCTTATCTCCTGACTGAAGGTAATGGGAGTAGCATCCTGAAGGTGGGTACGTCCGCTCTTAACGATACCCTCGTTCTCTTTTTCAAGACGCTTGAAGGTGTCGATAAGCGTCTGTGCGGCGGGGATAAGCTTATCCTCGATCATAGCCACGGCCGCGATATGCATTGCGGTGGGGAAGGTATCGTTGGAGGACTGGCTCATATTTATATCGTCGTTGGGGTGAAGCAGCTTCTTCCCTGCGATCTGGTTACCGCGGTTTGCAACTACCTCGTTAACGTTCATGTTGGACTGTGTGCCCGAACCGGTCTGCCATACTACGAGAGGGAAGTGGTCGTTAAGAGAACCGGAGATGACCTCGTCGCAAGCCTTGGAGATAGCCTCAAGCTTTTCTGCAGTCATCTTTTCGGGACGGAGTGCGGCGTTGGTCATAGCCGCAGCCTTCTTGAGTATACCGAAGGCGTGAGTAATTTCGCGGGGCATGGTTTCGATATTTACGCCGATCTCGAAGTTTTCGTGGCTTCTTTCGGTCTGTGCGCCCCAAAGCTTATCGGCGGGCACCTTTACCTCGCCCATAGAGTCATGTTCTATACGGTATTCCATACAGTTCAAATTCCTTTCGTTTACCAGGTAATGCTGTTGATGATACCCTTAAGAGTATCTGCACTGTGATGAAGCGCCTTAAGCTCGTCGTCGTTGAGAGGGATAAGCACCTTGCTGTGCGCGCCCTTTTCGCCGACTACGTTGAGCAAGCTCAGGCATACGTCGTCAATGCCGTATTCGCCGTTAAGCATGGTGGAAACGGTGAGAGTGGTGTCAATACCGCTGAGGAGGCACTTGACCAGATGACATACGGAAATGGAAACCGCATAGAAGGTCGCGCCCTTGCGGCTGATAATACGTGCACCGGACTTCTTAACGTATTCTTCAACCTCCTCATACTTCAGCTCGGGGAAGTCGATTCCGCGCATCTGAACGGACTTTCCGTATTCGTTTATGGGAATGTTGGAAATATTTGCAACGGACCAGGGAATGAAGCAAGAATCGCCGTGCTCGCCAAGTACGTAGGCGTGAACGTTCTGCTGGTTGATGAAGAAGTAATCGGAAAGTCTGGAACGCAGACGTGCGGTATCGAGAATGGTACCGGAGCCGATTATACGCTCCTGAGGCAGACCGGAATACTTGCAGAAGGTGTATGTGAGTATATCAACGGGGTTGCTTACGATAACGTAAGTAGCATCGGGAGCATATTTGGTGATCTCGGGAATAATGCTTCTGGTGATGTTTACGTTGATCTGTGCAAGGTCGAGTCTGGACTGACCGGGCTTTCTTGCAACACCGGAGGTGAGGATAACGATATCGGAATTAACGGCATCTGCATAGCTGCCTGCGTAAAGAGAGCAAGAGTTGCAGAAGGGAGTACCCTGACGGATATCCAGCGCCTCGCCCATTGCCTTTTCGCCGTTGATATCGATCATAACGATCTCGGATGCCATACCCGTAACTGTAAGAGTATACGCGATAGTTGAACCAACACTGCCGGTTCCTACAATGGTGATTTTGTTCATAACTGTCTCCTTGAAAATATTAAAAAATTATTATATTTTTAATCAATCAATTATACCACAAATTTTCGATTTGTAAATCAAAATTTACATATGTTATGCGTTTTTTTTGATAAAGTGCAAAAACAAGTCGAAAAACTTAAAAATATAGTGCATTTTTACATTAAAATTGTTAAAATTTTTCTATATATAGTGCAACAAAAGAATTTTTATGGTATAATATACCGTAATAAGAGACGCACAGAGACATATTTGTAATTGTTCGTATTATGAAAGGAGTATTACTATGGGACTTATAAAAGCAGGCATTGGCGCCTTGGGCGGAACACTGGCGGATCAGTGGAAGGAATTCTTCTATTGCGATTCACTTGAGAACAACGTTCTTATGCGTAAGGGCGAAAAGCGTATAAGCGGCAGATCGTCCAACACAAAGGCAAGCGATAATATTATTTCAAACGGCTCCGGCATCGCCGTTGCCGACGGACAGTGTATGATCATCGTTGAGCAGGGCAAGGTAGTTGACCTGTGCGCAGAAGCGGGTGAATACACTTACGATTCCTCTACCGAGCCCAGCCTCTTTTCCGGCAAGCTCGGAGAAAGCATAATCAATACCTTCAAAACTCTCGGCAAACGCTTTACCTACGGCGGCGATACGGGAAAGGATCAACGCGTTTATTATTTCAATATGAAGGAGATCCTCAACAATAAATTCGGCACAATAAACCCCATTCCCTTCAGAGTAGTGGATAACAACATAAATCTGGACATAGACGTATCCGTCAGATGCTCGGGTACTTATTCCTACGTTATCTGCGATCCTATCGTATTTTATTCAAAAATTGCAGGTAACGTGTCCGAGGAGTATACCAAGGAAGAATTGGATACTCAGATGCGCCGCGAATTCATTTCCGCCCTCACGCCCTCCATCGGCAAGCTTTCCGCTCTGGGCATCCGTCCCTCCGCAATTCCCGCTCATAGCGCGGAGATCGAGGATGAATTGCGTAACCAGCTTGCGGACGAATGGAAAAACGCAAGAGGTATCGAGGTAAAGAGTATAGCCCTCAATCCCATCGACCTGCCCGAGGATCAGGCTAAGCTTATTACCGACGCACAGCGCACCGCCATCCTTCGCGATCCCACTATGGCAGCCGCTACTCTCGTCGGCTCTCAGGCTGCCGCTATGGAGGCTGCCGCCAACAATTCGGCAGGCGCTATGACCGGCTTTATGGGTTTGGGAATGGCTATGAACAACGGCTCCGGTATAAACGCTTCCAACCTTTACGCAATGGGAGAAAAGCCAAAAAAAGCAGGCGAGTGGAAATGCTCCTGCGGTGCTGTTTCGGTTGGCAAATTCTGCGCCGAATGCGGCAGCAAAAAGCCCGAATCCCGCACGGAAAATACTTGGAAATGCTCCTGCGGAAACCTTGCAAGCGGTAAATTCTGCGCCGAATGCGGAAGCGAAAAGCCCGCTGTTGCAGACGGATGGACCTGCTCCTGCGGCACCGTTAACAAGAGCAAATTCTGCTCCGAGTGCGGAGGCAAAAAGCCCGTAGACGCACCTCTTTACAGATGTGATAAATGCGGTTGGCTTCCCGCAGATCCTAAAAATCCTCCCAGATTCTGCCCTGAATGCGGCGACCTTTTCGACGATAAGGATATAAAATAATTAAAACGTCACGATGAAAAAAGACCGTTGTTGCCGAGCTTTTCGGTACAACGGTCTTTTGTTGTCGGGGTCCCCACGAAGCCGTAAGGCTTCGCGGGGTGATTTTTCGGGGTCCCCACGAAGCCGTAAGGCTTCGCGGGGTGATTGTCCCTTGCTTTTTATTCGCTTTTTTCGTTAAGCTTTTTAATTATCACGTCACAGCTTTTGCAAAGAAATACGTCCGCAACGATCTTTTTGTTTGCCACTGGAACGTAAGGCTCGCTTACCTTTATCATCATTTTCGGCGTCTTTGATTTGGAGCACCAGTATTGAGCAAAGCCTTTATAGGGCATATACCCTTCTACCATTTCTGCGTTACAATAGGGACATTTCATCGGACGTACTTCCTTTCTGTCTGCGTTTATTAAGGATTAACGGTTACCTCGGGAATTTTTGCCCAGTCGTTACGGTTGATAACACCGCCGCCGTCACGGAGAACGAGGTTTTTCCAGGTGCCCTTGTTAAAGTCGGCCTCGTTAGTGGAGTTAATGGAGAAGGTCAGACCAAAGGTCTTTACCTCGTTGGGATCGAGATCGAGAGAGGACCAGGGAATGGAGATCTCGTATACGGTAAGCTGTGCAGCATCGTCGCGTGTGCAGACTGCCTTACCCTTGAATTCCTTGGAAACACCGCTGTTTTCGTAGTAGCAGGTCTCACCGTCATCGTTGACCGCAAAGCCGTATGCGCGTACCTTGCCCTCGGTGTTTGCGGCATTGTTGATAACGTGATCATAGTTTTCGAGTATGTAATCGGATTTGGGACTTACGGTGGTAATCTTTACCTGAATACACTCGTACTGATACATTCCGCCTGCATCGGAGGGAGAGATGGGGCAGAAGTGGAAGGGAGAGCTTACGGCTACCGCAAGATAAATATTCTCGCTGTCGTAGGTTACGTAATAGTCAGCAGTGGTGTAATAATCGTTGTTTTCAAAGCTGAGATATGCCCAGTTGGGATTGGAGGAGTCGATGTGATCAATAAGATGAGCATCCCACGCGCCTTCGATCTTACCGTCGATAGAAATAGCGGAATTGGTTTTGTTAATGGAATAGTTTACGTCACAGACCTGAACGCCTGCCGCGAACAGAGAAACGTCCTCAGGACATTCGCTGAGTCTGGATACCATAACCGTCTGATCCTTGTGAGCGGCAATAATAAATCCGTCGTCGGGAACGGTAAGAGCGGAGTTGTCGGAAACTGAGCCTACGGTGTAGACCTTGGACTTGCTGCAGCCGAAAACAGCTTCGTCGTATTCCGCAATAAGGAAGGCGTAATCGGAGTAATTACCGTTTTTGACAACTACCTTGTCATTGGCGTAATCGTAGGTGTAGATAGCAACGTCGCCGTAGCCCGCATCCTCATTTACAGCTGTAAGCTGAATAGAGGTGCTGTCGGTTGCGCGGAGCTTTACGCCGAGGGGAGCCCAGGTAACGAAGTTGGAAACAAAAGCGGGAATGGTATTTTCATCCTCGGAGGGATTATCAACGACCTCGCTTTCATCGGAGGGCACGGATTCGTCGCTTTCGTCTGCGGGTTCGGATTCATCGCTTTCGTCAGCAGGTACGGACTCGTCGCTTTCGTCGGCGGGAACGCTTTCGTCGTCGGAGCCAACGCTTTCGGAAACTGTGTCTTCGCTTCCGTTGCCCTTGCTTACCTCGTCACCGCCGCAAGCGGCAAGAGCAAGCATAAGAACTGCGGCAAGCAGTAATGCAAGTATTTTTTTCATTTTTGATCTCCTTTTTAAAAGTAATTAAATGGCTGAATGTATTTTACCATATATCTTATAGGAATGCAACAATAAAAATGATTTGCGTTTCTATTGACAACGAAGAGTTTTTTGTATAAAATAAAACAGTTAAATTCATTTTTGTGACGAGGCAGAGCTATGTACAATTTAAAGCAGTACCTTAAGTTGGTAAATAACAATATAAAGGCACTCAACGCTTCGAAAAGGGATTTCAAAGCTGTTTACGAAATAATGTTTTCTTCCCCCGAAAGCATCGCCGCCGAAACGAGCGACGGCTTCCGTATCCGCGAATATACCTACGGCGAAGTAAAGACTATGGTAGAGAAAATGTCCCGTTCTCTTTACGCACGTATCGGTGCAACTCATTCCTACGTTGCTTTGGATATGGATAACTGCGTGGAGTGGATAGTCACCTTCTGGGCTATTCTCCGAAGCGGCAACAAGCCTTATCTCGTTAACCGCCGTCATCCTCTCCGTCTGTCCTCGGGTATACTCGAAACTCTCGGAATAAAATACGTTATCGGCAAGGGAAGCACCACTCTCCCCGGCGAATTTGTAGATATAAATACCCTTCCCGAAGGAAAGGATTTTGAAGATTGCTTTGAGGACGAGATAGCACTCTCCACCTCCGCAACCACTCTCAAGCAGGTGGTGTGCTTCTATACCGGCAACGAAATT
>JAGAKP010000004.1 GCA_017625615.1 Clostridia bacterium | reverse complement strand
TTCGATAATTGTAGGGCGGGTGGCTTGCCCCCGCCGCACACTGTTCGCACTGCACTGCCGTCTATAGAACTCAAAGTCCGATGGTACGAGCGATGGTAACACCCACCCCAAGAAACCCGTGGTTTCTCGGGGACCCCGGAAACGCTGTAGAAAACGTCTTTTACGCGCGTAGATCGGGAACCCCGAAAAAAGCACGCTTTTTTTGGGGACCCCTTAGAGCTGTAGTAACCTACTGCCTACCGCGTAAAAGCGTTTAGAAACGCAAAATAAAAGAAATTCCGTAGATTTATTCTACGGAATTTTTACCTTATTTTTACTGCTGTGGGGAGCGGGCTGACGAGGACGTCAGCCCCTACAATTATCAAACAGCCGTTAGTTTTTTCAGATTTTGTATACAATTCCGTCTATAGAACTCAAAGTCTGATTGAAGCGGGGAGCTGTATAAACAAAGCAGAATGAATTTTCAGGCGCGTGGTGCTGTAGATTACTACTGCCCACCGACTGAAAATTTATAGAAACGCAAAAAAATTAAAAAGGAATTTGTTTTTACAAATTCCTACCTTAAACTTATCAAAAGCAAAAGACGAGAGATAAACTAAATCTCTCGTCTTACTTTTATTTATCTTTTTTTTGCGTTTCGGTCTGCAAAGTTTAGACAGCTCCGGACAACGCGCAAGCGAAGCACTTTAGAGCTTTGTTTTTGTCACGATACACAGTACTCCTCTCCAACGAGTACCTTCCCGCCAGAGTTTCCGCTCCCGAGTGTGCGTGTGTTATATAAAAAGCGTTGAGCAGCTCCCGCTGGTATGGCGTGAGAGTGGAAAGCGCCGATTCCGTCTGCATTATCTCCCGCACCGCTTTATCCGTTCGGGTGGCGAGACGGTCCTTCGCCTCGATCATATCCACCATGGTCTTTTCGCTTACGGATGCGTACAGACGGCTGTTTATCATTTCCATTTCCCAGCGGAAGTTTTCCTGCGCCGCTTTGTTAAGGGCATAATTTTCGAGCAACTGCTTTGCATAGGTGAGGTTTGTCATCTTCTTATAAAAATACCGCCTTCCTTTTTTTGGTGTGGAGCATAATTTAGACGAACAAATGTTCGTCTATTATTTTAACACTGTTTTTGCACAGTGTCAAGTGGAATCAATAAGTACCCAGATAAATTCTTCTTATTATAAGGTAATCGTTGGCGTCGGCTTTGCCATTGCCGTTTATATCGGCGCGCTCAAGCTGCTCGGGGGTGAGAACGGTTTTGCCGATGACCGCGTCGCGCACCAGCTTGTAATCCCTCGCGGTGACCGCCCCGTCCCCGTCCACGTCGCCGAGAACCGAGGGCTTGCGGTAGCTGATATACGGCGATTTTCCGTGGGTCTTCCAGGTCCTGCCGTTGTAGCCCGCGGGGTGTCCCACGTTTCTCACTCCCGTGATCTGAACGCCGTTTTTCCATTTTGGCGTACATTCGCAAGCCAAGCCGTCACCCAGATAAACCCCTACGTGACCGGGCATAAAAAGCAGTTCTCCCTTTTGCAGAGATGAAAAATCACTTGTCAGATTAGAACAAATGTTCGCCATTCCCTCTACGCCGAGGTCGTAAACCCCGTTGGAGCCGTATTTGGCGCCGCCGTAGATATGTGTGGCTTCCCCGCTCCAGCCCCAAAGGATACCCTTTACCAGACAAACGCAATCGAAACCGAAGTAATTTTTGCCGATGAGCTTTTTTAATTCCGCTTGCTTTGCGGGTGTGTACCACGTGGGATACTGTCTTGCCTTGGAGGAAATGGTGTATTCGTTTACCGGCGCGCCGAAAACGCCCTTCATATACACGGTGTTGAAGTCCTCGGCAACGTCCCACAGCTTTTCGCAAAAGGTGATGTTATCCATATTTTTTATCCTTTCTTTTATGTAAAAATTCGTTTCAGAAAGGCGCAGTATTTGCTCCGCCTCGCCATATAATCGGAAATATCAAAAAAGGTGGTAAGCCCGTCGGGCTCGGGAGTATAGGGCGGAAGTGTGATTCCCTCGGGCAGAGGAAGTATATCCAGCCCGCCTCGCAGAGTGGGGGTGAATACCGCCTTGCCGTCCCGCTCGCAAACCAATTGTACCCTTAGGACGCCTTCTCTCGTAAGGGTGCGGGGCAGGGCAAAAAGCACGATGTTATCGTCGGAATTTAATTTTCCCGTAATGGACATTCCTCCTCGGTTTACCTGAGTGGCTGTGCAAAACCGCAGGTAGTAGCCATCCATTCCGCGCAAGTCTTCATCCAATCGGATAACGAGCTGTGTCCCCTTGTGCTCCCCCTCGTAGCCCGCAAAGCGCGTGTCGGTGAGCAGCTCGCGGGGAGTGGCTTTTAAGTTGATAATTCGCATTTAATCTCCTTTCCTTTTTAAAATAAGTATAAAAAAATCCGCCTCGGCGGATTTTTACCTTCGTTTCTCGTTCCTCGTTTTCAGTATACCATACCACTTGCCGATTTGTCAAATTTTTACACTTTGCTATATTGCACAAATTACCCCCCCCGTTTTTGTACGAATATTACATTGATTTTATCGGCGTTTTTTGTTAACATAAAAGAAAAAGGGTTGTTTTTATGAAAAGGCGCTTAAGCTTAATTTTACTTTTATTTTTGGTTGTATCCTGCTTTTCCGCTTGTCATCCCCAAGGCTCGCCCGATGAATCCGTACCCGATGCGGGCAACGCCGAAAGCAAAGAGGAAAGCCGTATTATTTACGATATGAACTACATTGCCGAGGACGGCGGTGTGAATAAGGATTGGGCCTGCCCCGAAAACAGCATTTACCGTTTTCTTACCGAAAGCAATTTTGAGGGAAAGCTTCTTCCTTCCGAAACCGAGCCCTCCGGTGAGCCGATAGTGGGCGGTCTGCCCGATGCCGACGGGGTGGTGCAGGACGAACGAAACATAAAAAACACCGACGTCACCTTATCTTTTTCCACCAAAGAGCCTTACGTTATGTACCTTCTCGCCTTTGATGAAAGCGGCAAGGAGACCTTGGTGCTTATCACCTACGACGGCGGAATTTCGGATAACTCCTTGGTTCTGGTATGTGAAACGAGCTTTGGCACGGCGGAGAATTTTTATTCCACCGTGTACGGCGAAAAGACCTTTACCGCAAAGGTGCTTGCTGATTTCAACGTGACCGCATTCCACGCAAGATACCGCGGTGTCCTTAGCGCATACGAGGAAACCGACCTGCTCGTTACCGACGGAAAGGAAGAAAACCCCAATAAAAACAAGTATTATATGGGATATTTCGGCAACCCGCGTGACTATGAATTCGGTAATTTTATGTATTCAAACCTCGTTCCCGATGAATCTTTACCCGAAAACGACGCGTTAAAGACCGTGTCCCGCATAAACGAGCTGCTGGAGCTTTTTGATACGGATATAGTAATAGAATAGCGCAGAGCGATGACACCCTCCACACGGAGGGTGTTTTTGTATATTGACTTTTGCCTTTTATGAGGTTATAATTACTATATATAACTATAAGGAAAAGTTTGCTTTGAAAAAGATAACTGCTTTAATTTTGCTCATTCTCTGTTTGATTTTTTCCTCCTTTGGCGTTTACGCCGAGGAAGGGAGCGAAAACGGGGAGGAGCTGACCATATACGGCGGATGCAAAGCCGTAGTTTACAACCCCCAGACGGGAACGTATATTTTCGAGCAGGACGGCGACGACCGCACCGAGCCCGCAACCAGCGCCAAAATGACGGCGGTGATAATTATATACGATCACTTCCACTCCAACCTTTACAAGGAAATTACGGTGGAAAGCGAGCATATACGCGGCGTGGGAAGTCCGTCCAACCCCGCAACGCCCATGATCGGCATTAAGGCGGGCAACGTCTACACCGTCGAGGAGCTTATAAAAGCCGCCTGCGTTTCCTGGGCAAACGATGCGGTAAACGTGCTTATACACGCCTACTGCGAGGAAAAGGGAATTGAATACGATGATTTTTCCGATATAATGACGGAATACGCAGAGGGGATCGGCTGTGAGGACACCCGCTACCGCGAGCCCCTTGGCAAAAACGACCTTGGCAGCCGCACCTCCGCGCGGGACGTTGCGCTTATCTGCGCCGAGTTTTACAACCGCTACGATCTGCTTACCGCATCCTCACAAGCCTATTATATTCTTCAGGGAAGCACCATACATACCAGAAATTACCTGCTTTCCGAGCGAATTATGGCAGGCAACTATCTTAAAAACGCCCGCGGATTTTTTGCGGGACAGGTACACGCCGCAGGCGACTATTGCGTTGCCACCAGCGTGGAAAACGGACCGCTTACTTATATAGTGGTAGTCCTTGACGGATGTATGTAACTCTACGATGAGGAAGGCAACCGCTACTTTGACGAGGGCAAAAACCCTTATACCGACGTAAAGGCGTTGGTCAACTGGTCCAAGGACAGATACAATTATTTCACCCTCTGCAGAGCGGGAGACGCACTTGACGAAATACTGCTTGAGCAGGGCAAAAACAGCGATCATATCGTGGTTTGTACAAAGGACAAGATAGAAGCGGTGAGCTACACCGGCGACGATCTGTCGGGGCTTGAGATCAAGATCATCTACGATACCGACCGCGTATATACCGTAACGGGAGAGGACGGCAAAACGCGTTACGCCGTAAAGGCTCCCATAACGAAAGGAGAAATACTGGGAATGGCAGAATTTACCCTCAACGGCAACCTTGTGGGAAGCACGCAGCTTCTCGCCGCCGACAGCATTGATACAGACACCGTAATAAAATTCTTTGAAACGGTGGAAAGCATGCTCTTCAGCTCCACCGCAAAGACGATACTTACAGTTATACTCGTTCTCGTGGGACTTTATATCCTTTATTGCGTCGCCGCCTTCACCGTCCGCGTGGTCAAGAAGGTAAAAAAGGACGCAAACGACACCAAAAAGGAACAAAAATTAAAGGAACTCAAGGAGAGAAAGAATAAAAAGTAAGATAAATTGGAACGAGGAATGAGGAATGAGGAATTATGGTTGATTTTTGTTCGTGTGCGAACAAAAATCTTCCGAACCTTTTAACTATTCACTCTTCACTCTTCACTCTTAACTTTTACACACGCCACGGCGTGTGTGTAGGGGCGATTCACGAATCGCCCGCATAAAATAATAATAAGGCATTGGCCTATTTATTAACAATTTGTGAACATTTTATTAATTTTTTACATACCTATTGCATAAAGCAAAAGGTTGTGCTATGATATCAAAGTGCCCGCTCACGCTCAAAGGCAACGGGACAAGAATACTAAAACAGAAAAAACAAGCCGTATATTCGCGGCTTTTCGGAGGAAAAGATAAATGAACGCACTTATTATCACTCTCGGTATACTTACATTCATCGCTGCAGTTGCAGTCGTAGTTCTCGTTGCACTTCAGAACAGCAAGAAGGGCATGTCCGGCGTTATCACCGGCGGCAACGGCGGCTCTTATTACGACCGCAACAAGTCCTCTTCCAAGGAAGCAAAGCTCAACAAGATCACCATCGGCGCTTGCGTAGCCTTCGCTCTCCTCGTTCTCGCTCTCTTCTTCGCTCAGTACGAGCCCAAGGACGAGACCTCCAAGAACGAGACCTCTAAGAACGAAACCTCCAAGACCGAAGTTTCCAACACTTCCGAAGAGGAAAAGGCTGAATCTGAGGTTGAAGAGTCCGCTTCCGACGCAGTAAGCAAATAAGAACCAACTATATTTAAACCTGCTTGAACAAAGCAGGTTTTTTTGTCGGGATCCCCAAGAAGCCTTACGGCTTCTTGGGGTGATTATTTACCGTTTATATATTGACTGTTTAAAAAATAATTAGTATAATGTTTCACGTGAAACAGTGTTTGCGCAAAACGCAAACGAACGCGGAACGATGAACGCGCCGCGCTTGCGTTGCAAGCGCTAAACGATGAACTTCGGAAGATTTTTGTTCGTGTACGAACAAAAATCAACCATTAGTTTCTCGTTTCTCGTTCCTCGTTCCTCGTTCCTATTGTTTCACGTGAAACACTATCTGGAGATATATATGAAACGATTATTTATACTTCTACTTTGTTGTATGCTTTTAGTCTCCTGCGGCGGAGATAATGGCGGAAGCGACGTAACATCAGACCTATCCGAGGAAATATCCGAGGAGGCCGTGACGGAGACGGACCCTCTTGCAGTTTTGCCCGACGCGGACTTCGAGGGAGCGAAAACTGTCATCTGGACCACCGATCTTTCCCTCGTAAAGCCGGAAAACGCCTATGATACCGCTTTAAAGGGCGTTATGCAGGAGCGTATCGACTCTATCGAGAACAAATTGAATATAGAAATAGTTATTGAGCAAAAGACCTCTGCTGAGATAACCAAGGCTCTCCAGAGCGGCGTCGGCTGTCCCGACCTTGTTGTTATGCCCTCGTCACAGAGCGCGATGAACTCCCACAACGGACTTTACACAAATATGTGGTCACTGCCGTACTTTACGGAAGCGGCAAAAGCCCTCGGCGGTGTTGCCGAGGAGCAGACTATAAACAACTCCCTGTATATGCTTACGGGCGGCTTTAACTACGCGCCCCAGAATACTCTGGTAGTCTACGCCAACCGCGACCTTATAGAAAAAGCGGGAATGCGCCTTCCCTCCTACGCAGTGGCGGACGGCACGTGGACCATTGCCAAGATGCAGGAATATATCGACGCGGTGTCCACCGTGGCTGGCAAGCCCAGCGCGGATATCGCAACGGATATTTTCGGCTTCACCTCCGCAGGTCTTGACACCAAAAGCCTTATAAACGTGCTGTGGAACGGATCGGGAATAGATTATTTCGGCGTTTCCAAGGGAAAGCCTCTTTACGCCGAATTTGATTACGCCCTCGGACAGCAAGCCACCGACGCCGTAAAATCACTTATGAACAGCGGCACCCGCCTTAACGATAACGGCGACGTTGACACGGTAAAAGCCTTCCGCGACGGAAAAGTGCTCTTTTGCATAACTTATTTCAACAAATTCACCGGCAACAGCCGTATAAATGAGTTTGATTGGGAAATCCTCCCCCTTCCCAAGATAAACGAAGCACAGGAAAGCTATTCCTCCACCCTTACCGAGGCGATGTGTATTTCCGTGCCCGCCGCACAGAATGACAGCTACAGATCGGGCCTCGTCCTTTCCGCGTGGCTGCTGGCTTCCCGCGATATGGAGCATACTCTGGAGCAGTACTATATCACCTATACCTCCACCGATAACAAAAACACGGTTATGATGCAGACCGTCTTCGATACCACCCACTATACCCTCACGGAATTGTATTCATCTATATATACAATTAACAGCGTGGGAAGAAATCTCATAGCCTCCTCCGTCACCGACGGTATCAACCTCGAGCGTTACATCCGCTGGCAGGACGAGCAAATGAACCAAACCGCCGAAAAATTCAAATAATACTTGCATTTATCGGCATAATATGGTAAGATATTTAATTGAAAAGAAATAAATTTATGAGGTGAATAAAATGACCAACGTAAATAAGAAATCCGTAGAGGATATCAGCGTTCAGGGCAAAAAGGTCCTCGTCCGCTGTGACTTCAACGTACCCCTCAAGGACGGCGTTATCACTGACGATAACCGTATTCAGGGTGCACTTCCCACCATCAAATACCTTCTTGCTAACGGCGCGGCTGTAATTCTTTGCTCCCACCTTGGCAGACCCAAGGGCGAGTTCAATATGAAGTATACCCTCGCTCCCGTTGCCGCACGCCTTTCCCAGTGCCTCGGTATTGAGGTTGCTCTCGCAAAGGACGTAGTTGGCGAAGACGCAGTTGCAAAAGCTGCCGCTCTCCGGCCCGGTCAGTGCATGCTTCTCGAGAACGTACGCTTCCACGCAGAAGAAGAAAAGAACAACCCCGAATTTGCCAAGAAATTGGCTGATATGGCAGATATCTACGTAAACGATGCTTTCGGTACCGCTCACAGAGCCCACGCATCCACCGCAGGCGTTGCAGATTATCTCCCCGCAGTATGCGGCTATCTTATCAATAAAGAGATAACCGTTATGGGCAAGGCTCTTGCCGATCCCGACAGACCTCTGGTTGCTATTCTCGGCGGCGCAAAGGTTTCCGATAAGCTTAACGTTATAAACAACCTGCTCGAAAAGGTTGATACCCTCATCATCGGCGGCGGTATGGCGTATACCTTCCTCAAGGCACAGGGCTACGGTATCGGTAAGTCCCTCCTTGACGAAAGCAAGCTTGATTACTGCACCGAAATGCTCAAAAAGGCAGAGGAAAAGGGCGTAAAGATCCTTCTCCCCGTAGATACCGTTTGCGCTAAGGAGTTCCCCAACCCCATCGACGCAGAGATCGAAACTGTCGTCGTTAACGCAGATTCCATTCCCGAGGATATGCAGGGTCTTGATATCGGTCCCGCTACCAGAGAATTGTTTGCAAAGGCAGTTCTCGAGGCAAAGACCGTTATCTGGAACGGACCTATGGGCGTTTTCGAAAACCCCACCCTCGCAGTAGGCACCAAGGCTGTTGCTCAGGCGCTTGCAGATGCTGACGCTACCACCATCGTAGGCGGCGGCGACTCTGCGGCCGCTTGCCAGACTCTCGGCTACGGCGATAAGATCACCCACATTTCCACCGGCGGCGGCGCATCCCTCGAATTCCTCGAAGGACTTGAGCTGCCCGGCATCGCTTGCCTTAACGACAGATAAAAATGATGAATGATGAATGAGACGCGATGCAAAGCATCGCTAAATGATGAATGTTGGTTGATTTTTGTTCTTCGAACAAAAATCTTCCGTAATTTCTCATTCCTCATTTCTCATTCCTCATTAACTTACGAAGTATAAATTTAGGAGTATTTACTATGAATAAAGCTACCCGCAAGGCTGTCATCGCCGGCAACTGGAAAATGAACAAAACTCCGGCAGAAGCAGTTGAACTTATAAACGCTATCAAAGCAGAGCTTGACGGCAAGGACGTATCCGGTTGCGATATCGTTACCTGCGTTCCTTACGTTGACCTCGTTCCCGTTATCGAAGCCGCAAAGGGCTCTCCCATCAAGGTCGGCGCAGAAAACGTACATTTCGCACCCTCCGGCGCATACACCGGCGAAATTTCCGCGGCAATGCTCACCGAGATCGGCGTTGAATACGTTATCATCGGCCACTCCGAAAGAAGACAGTACTTCGGCGAAACCGACGTTACCGTAAACCTCCGCGTTAAGGCTGCTCTCGAGGCAGGCCTTAAGGTTATCCTCTGCGTTGGCGAAACTCTCGACCAGCGTGAGCAGGGCATCACCGAGGAGACCGTTGCTCTCCAGACCAAGGTTGCACTTCTCGGCGTTACCGAAGAGCAGATGGCTAACGTTATCATCGCATACGAACCCGTTTGGGCTATCGGCACCGGCAAGACCGCTACGTCCGATCAGGCAGACGAGGTTTGCGGCGCTATCAGAAGCGTTGTAGCCGTTCTTTACGGTGAAGCGGTTGCAGAGGCTACCACCATCCAGTACGGCGGCTCCATGAACGCAAAGAACGCAAGTGAACTTCTCGGCAAGGTCAACGTTGACGGCGGACTTATCGGCGGAGCGTCTTTGAAGGCACCCGATTTCTATTCCATTATATCCGCGGCAAACGCCTAAACTTCGCAGATCGAAACGCAAAAAGGTAATACCGTAATAAGAAATGCGAGAGATTTTATCTTGTCTCTCGCATTTTTGTTTATTTAATAGGTAGGAATTTGTAAAAACAAATTCCTTTTTATTTTGCGTTTCTAAACGCTTTTACGCGGTAGGCAGTAGGTTACTACAGCTCTACGCGCGTAAAAGACGTTTTCTGCTTTGTTTATGCGCTTGCTTGTCTGTGCAGACTTTTAGTTCTACAGACGGAATATATCAAAATTATTTATTTGAAGATTTTTGCAATCCTTTGCAAAAATCAACCGAAATTCCTCATTTCTCATTTATCATTTCTCATTTTCTTTTACTTTACGTAAAACCTATACTCTCCCGTATTTTCCAGCGCCACGAGCACCACGTGGTAGGTTTCGTCCGCGGAAAGACCGTCCAAGGTGACCGTTTTATACCCGCGAATGCTCTTTATCTCGTGAACGGGACTTGCTTTACCGTCCAGAACAAGCAGATACATCACGGTTCCCTGTGTCTCGATATCCAGCGTTATCTCCGTTTTTCCCCTAAAGGAATAATAATTATGCTGTCCCAAAAACTCGAAGCTGTCCCTCACCTCGTCAGCGCGTGAAATATTGACCTCCGTCTTCTGGCGCATCACGTTGAGCGTGTAACTGCCGTGGCCGCTTTTCTGATTAACGTTTATGCGGTACTCCTTGCCTGCAAGAAGTCCAACCACTGCCAATCCGTCGCCGCGGTACACCGTCTCATCGGCGTCGGGAATTTCAATACCTATGTCATTTCCAAACCCCGTGATATTGAAGCAGTACACACCGTCGGTCTTGGGCGTGAAAAAGTACACGTTGGACTGATAATTGTATTGGATGCTGTCCTTGATCACCGAATAATACCCGATATCAAAATTCTTCGGCGGGATCTGCTCCATAACGAACTCGCCCTCGCCCTTTATGCAGGTGACGGTGACTCTGTATCGGGTGCCCTTTTCAAGTCCGTCCATCCGCGCAACGGTGTACTTTTTTACCCCGCTGGCATAGTCCACGCTGTCGCCGTTTGTTTTGGTCAATTTTATTTTTATCTCCATTCCATCGGACATTTCCGTAATTCGGAACAGATAGTCCCCCGTCGCCTCCGCCTTAAAGGTAAAGGAGGTCTCTCCGCCGTTTTTGAGCTTGCCCTCACGTACCTTTACGTCAAGCTCGTCAGCCTTCGCCGTGTATCTGATGGCAGGGGATACCGTCATCACGCCGTCTGAAAGTGAGGTGCTGTTTACGGGCATAAACAGCGGCGCAAAGGCGACTGCCGAATACCGCACCGCAAAAGCCGACAAGGTGAGGTCTGCCATAACCGCAAAAAGCACCAGCAACGCTATCATACCCTTCCGCTTTTGGCGGTGGGCGCTTTTGTCCTCGTCGGTCAGCTCCCCTTTCGCCTTCAGGAACTTTCTGCTTTTAATAAAGCTGACGGTAAAATACACGGAAAATCCCGCGGCGGCAATGGCAAAAACCAAAAATCCGAAGGAGATACCGTCAAGAATTTGCATAAAAATATCCATTTTTTCATTTTTCCTTTCATATAAAGCATTGGGAATGCAGCTTACAGCTTAACAGCGCCACGATACTGCCGCATTTTTTACCGCTTACCGAGCAAAAGGTGCGGTCGCCCAGTTGCAAAAACACTGTTTTTTCGTCCAGAACCCATACCCGCTTGATTTCGGAATATTCCAGATCCATACGCTTGAACTCGTCGGGATAATAGGATTCCACCGTGAACCCCTGCTGACCGAAGCGGTAGACCGACCTTAAGGGGAAACGGATCTTCTTTTTCATCATCCGTTTCACGGCGCGGGGGGCGAAAAACAATGAAAGTATAAAGAACGTAAGCGAAAACAGCCCGAAAATTATTCCCCATACCGCCGTTTCCGCCACGCCGCCGAAAAATAACTCAAGCCCCACCAACACCGCGGCGGCAAGGAGGCATACCACCCCGCAAAAAACCGCCTTTCTTTTGATAGGGGCATAACGGTGTAGGTTAAAGCGGAAAAACAATTCCTCAATATCCGTCACCTCGACGGTGATATCTTCCATGTTATCACTCCCTGCTTTTTTGTCTAATCTATCCGACAAAGAGAGTTTAACACAGTAGACACGTTTTGTCAATAGAAAAAATAAAAATATGATAATAAAGGGATATCAAAAAGCAAAAAATAATCCGTTTATGAAAAAGATCCGCCCGAAGGCGGATACTTTTACACCAGATACTTTTTCTCGTAGACCTCGTACTGCTGCTTGAAATAGGAGCTGTACGCTTTGATTTCGCGCAGAGAGGAGTGAACGTTAAGATTATGCTTTTCGCCGTCAATAACACAGCCTGCTATATTTGAGCAATGATCGGAGGTGCGCTCAAGGTTGGTGAGAATATCTGCCCACACAAATCCCGTTTCCATACTGCATTCTCCTCTGCGGAGACGCAGAGTATGGGAGGTGCGCATATTTTCCTTTAATCTGTCAATTACCTGCTCCAGCGGCTCTACGTTTGCGGCGGCGGAAAGGTCGTTTTCGGAAAAGGCTTTTTTGGTAAGCTCCAAGATCTCATTGGTGGCGTTAACCAGGTTTTCCATCTCTTTTTTCGCCTCTGCGGAAAAGGACAGTCCCTTGTCCCGCATTTCCTTGGCGGAATCCGTAAGGTTTACGGCGTGGTCGGAAATTCGCTCAAGATCGCCGATAACCTTAAGCAGCTTACCGATCTCCATACTATCCCCGTCACTCATCTGTCCTGCGGAAAGCTTGACGAGATAAGTGCTTATAAGGTCCTCGTAGTGGTCGGTTTTGTCCTCGGCTTCGTTAATAAGCTTTACCTTTTCTTCATCGTATTGGTTAAGACATTCCATACCGTATTTAAGTGCAAGCACGGCATCGGAAGCCATTTCCTCCGCCAGAGCGCGGCAACGCGCTACCGCAAGAGGGGGGGTAGCAAGCAGACGCTCGTCCAATACCTCGTATTTTTCGGGCGTTTTAACGTCGGGCACCAGCTTGTACGCGATCTTCTCCAAAATTGAAGAAAGGGGAAGAAGCAGTACCACGCAGGCGATATTAAATGCAGAGTGAAGCACGGAAATTCCCAGCATGGTGGCGTTTTCCGAAAGAATGGCAAGGTCAAAGAAATAGTAAATTACGGAATAAACCATTAACCATACCACCGTACCGATGATATTGAACATAAGATGCACTACAGCCGCGCGCTTTGCGTTACGGTTGGTACCGAAGGAGGACAGCAGGGCGGTAATACAAGTACCTATATTCTGTCCCATTATAATGGGAACGGAAGCGCCGTAGGTGACCTGACCTGCCTTGGCAAATGCCTGAAGTATACCTACGGAAGCAGAGGAGGACTGAATTATTGCGGTAAGCACGGCGCCTGCAAGCACACCGAGAAGGGGATTTTTAAAGGCGATCATAAGATTGCGGAAGCCCTCGATCTCTTTAAGAAAGGAGATGGAATCGGACATAATATCCATACCGAACATAAGCACCGCAAAGCCGAGAAGGATGGTACCCGTATCCTTTTTCTTATCGGACTTGCAGAACGTATACAACACTATACCGATAAGCGCAAGAACGGGAGTGAAGGACATAGGCTTAAGAAGCTGAATAACGATATTGTCACCGCTTATTCCGCCCAGAGAAAGTATCCACGCAGTAACGGTGGTACCCACGTTAGCACCCATTATGACGTTTATCGCCTGACGCAGCGTCATAAGTCCCGAGTTAACGAATCCCACCACCATGACCGTGGTTGCCGAAGAAGACTGAATTATTGCGGTAACACCCACTCCGGTGAAAAATCCCGCAAGCTTGCCGGTGGTCAGTTTACTGAGCAATGACTGGAGCTTTCCGCCTGCACGGCGTTCAAGCGCGTTGCCCATTACGTTCATACCGAACAAAAACAGACATAGACCGCCCACCATCGTAAGAAGACTGAAGATGTTTTCTTGTGTCATTTTTTATTTTTACTCCTTTATGGATTTATTAATCCAATTTGCGCCAGTTTAAAAATAGCATACGCAAAAATAATTGTCAATATAAAAACTTCCAATAAAAAAAATAAAAAATGAGGTTTTTTTTGACGTTTTTTACCTTTCGCGTTTTTTTGTAAAAAACACTTGACAAACCAAGCCTTAATGTGATACAATACTCGGGCACGGAAATATAGCGGTATTGTGTAAAGGTAGCACAGCAGACTCTGACTCTGTATGTCTGGGTTCGAATCCTAGTACCGCTGCCAAAAAAGAACGAAGCATCTGCTTCGTTCTTTTTTTATCCAATCCGAAGGATTGGTATGGCATCAACGCGCCCCGCGCGTTGTATGGAATCCGTCGCAAAGCGACGGCATGGCATCACGCG
>JAGAKP010000020.1 GCA_017625615.1 Clostridia bacterium | reverse complement strand
TGACACCGCGCACAGATTTTCCCGTGTATTTGCATATCTGCCTCCGAATTGGCAAAAATAACGTATACCAACAAACGGAGGTAGTGAAATGTTCAAACACGAAAAGATGCTTTTTCATCCCGTAGAGGTGGAGAAGCCCAACCCGCAGTATGCGGCACTTTTGCAGGAACAGCTTGGCGGCGGCAACGGCGAGCTGAAGGCGGCGATGCAGTATATGTCCCAGAGCTTCCGAATCAAAGATGCCGAGATCAAGGATCTGTTTCTCGACATTGCGGCGGAGGAGCTCGGTCATATGGAGATGGTGGCGCAGACCATCAACCTCTTAAACGGTCACGACGTGGATGCCACAAAGGTGCCTTGCGGTGAGATCCAATCCCACGTCATTCTCGGTCTGAATCCGGGGCTTATCAACGCTTCGGGTTATTCCTGGACGGGCGATTATGTAACGGTGACGGGGGACTTGTGCGCCGACCTGCTCAGCAACATCGCATCCGAACAGCGTGCGAAGGTGGTTTACGAATACCTTTACCGACAGATCGACGACAAGAAGGTGCGCGAGACCATTGATTTCCTCTTGAACCGTGAGGAAGCGCATAACCAAATGTTCCGCGATGCCTTTAACAAGGTGCAGAACTCCGGCTCCAACCGTGATTTCGGCACGACCAAAGCCGCGAAAATGTATTTTTCTATGTCTGACCCGGGCCCTAACGCATTTGCGACGGGTGATACACAGCCTGTTTCTTTCGATAAGTAAAGGAAAAGCCGATGAGGTTTCGATTGATTCCTCATCGGCAATTTTCATCTCTTTTTATAAACAACAAGCTCGGGATTCTCACCGTTTTCCTCATATGTACAAATGAGTATAAAGTCCATGTTTGCAACCACGCCAAAGCATCTATCCCCGCCAAATTCACATTCAAGCTGATTGCCGAGGTAGGTAGCGTTATCGTCAAGGAATTTTACGGTTTTACCATTCGGCAGGCGGTATTCGAGGTTGACGTAACCGCCCACAAGAGCGTTGAGCTTTTCAAGCTTGGGCATTCCTTCGATGCCAAGGGAATTGATCTCATCGATAAGCCCCGCCTTAAACTCCTCAAACTTTCCGCCATCGTCAAGATTTTTGTATTTCTTCCAATAGTCGAGTTTGGGGAGCATTTCTTTTAAATACGCGCGAGCCTGCTCCGAGGGGAAGGCTTCGCTTGCCATATTCGCTACGCAGACCTCGATCAGATCGTCCATATCGTGATACATATACTCGCCGTCAGCATAGCACCACTTGCAATAATCTTCGTTGAAGATCCCGTCCTTTTCCTTGCTGATGCTGCTGTCCTCCAGCGGCATTCCACAACATTGACATATCAGCTCTCGCGGAGAGCCGAGGAGCGTGTTGATCGAAACATCGAAGAGTTTAGAGAGAGATTTAAGCGTTTCGGTGTTGGGTACCGTTTCGCCATTCTCCCAACGTGAAACCGCCTGACGGGTGACGAATACCTTTTCGGCAAGTTCCTCCTGGGATAGTCCGTGCTTTGTTCTGAGTTCAAGTATAACATCTTTGGTTTCCATACGATTACCGCCTTTGATTACTGTTCAATTATTATATCATATCTCGGCATAAATCGCAAGCAACACGCTGTTGCTGTCGCACCTTTTTCTTTGTCTACTGCGGGGCAAAATTTGTTTTGCGAAAAGCCTTGACTTTTGGAGCAGGTAGAGTTACCATACAGACGACAAAAACGTCCCTCCTTATTGCATTTACAGCAGTTTTATGGTAGAATATTTATAAGGATTCTTTGAGGAGAGGTTACAGCGCATGAATGATTTACCTGAAAACTATTTTGCCGATTATGATTCTTTCACAGAAGATGCAATTGCCGAAATAACGAGAAAAGGTATTTCCCTAAAAAACGGCGTGTTCATTGATTTTTCCGTTTGTGCCGAAAACTTCAAAAAAGCTTATCCTAAAAGTAGCGGAAAATGTGTGGGTGAGCGTGATATTACCGATTGGAGTTTTACATTCTACGCCGACCCGAAGCCCATCATGATCAAGTTTTTACCTCGCAATAAGCTGATTGAATTTATTTCTCCAAACAATACGCGAAGACGATTCCATTCATTACAATTCAAAATCAATGATTCCGGTTACGTCACGTACGATATGACATAAGCAAAGCTCCCCCGAGATGAAACCCATCGTTTCGGGGGAGCATTTTTACATGGGCCCCCGAAAATCGCAAGATTTTTGGGGAGAAATCTGACCACAGTTTTGACCATTTTACATTGTCAAGTAAAAATAATTTTTACTTGACAATACGCACCGCAATTTCCTTTCTCTTTGTTTACTGCGGGTCAGAGTCTGTGTTACGAATGCGCTCTTGCTTATTGCAAAAATCGTCAAAATATAGTACCGCTTCCGTTTTTTCCGATCAGAACGATCGAAAGTCCATCTTGAAAATTGACCATAACCGGAGAAGCAATGGACTTATAATTATTGATATCGATTTTGATCAGCTTCATACTGCACACCTCGCAACAAATCTTCGTAATTGGTATTATATTTCGCTATTCTTTCAATCAAATCACTCGTCTGCATCGTCAGTTTTGATGTGTTTTTTTATTTTTTGCTTCGTTACGTCGAAGCTGACGTTTACCAGATACTTTATCAATTCATCCTTCGCATCGGGGAGAAGGACGGAGACCCAATGGTTTTTGTTCATATGATAAGCGGGATAGACGCCGTCCTCCGGATCGTATGAACCCAAGAGCACGAAGGGGAGCTTGAGGTTTACCACGTCTACCCTTTCGTCGCTGTCAAGCCCGAATTTGCGGCGGGAAACCTTCATTACGATGGCGTACCATTTGCGGTTGCCGTTGTGACGAAGCACCGCCGTTTCAAAATCCTCGTTAAAGGGGTGATCGGCGGAAGTGCCGTATGTATTAAAACAATGTTTTAAAAATTCGTGTTTTGTCATTTTCGTTTACCTGAGCAAAGTTTTTTCGTTTTATTATACCACATCGAATCAAATACATCAATCCCTTGACCTATACTTTGCTTTGTTTATGCCGCGGTATTGAAAAGCCCGCAGTTTGATGATATAATATGCACAGATATAAAAATCCACCTGACACGAAGGAGCAAACCGATATGTATAACAACTGGTCCCTTGACGTACTTTACAGAGGTATTGACGATCCCAAGCTTGAATCGGATATGAAGAGGTTTGAGGAGCTTATAGGTCTGCTGAACACAGCCGTGGAAGCACTTGACAAGGATAACGCCGCCGCAACAATGCGACGTGTCATCGAGGTCAAAGAGGAGATGGCCGTATTGGTACGCAGGCTTGCGGGATATTTCAGTCTTCGCCGCTCTGCCGACAGCTCGGACGCAGAAGGCGCTTCTTACCAAACGAAAATATCCGCTATGGCCGCCTCCACCACCAAGGACAACGTAAAGTTTGAAAAATTCGCAGGCTCTCTTGACGATCTGCAAGGCGTAATTGAATCCGACGAGCTTTTGTCCCAGTACAAATTTTATTTTGAAGAGATAAGGAACGATATGTCGCGCATGATGAGCGACGAATCGGAAGCTCTTTTTGCCAGAATGAACATATCCGGAGGCAGAGCGTGGGGCGACCTTTTCTCTTTTCTCACCTCCAAGGTAAAGGTGGATTACAACGGAGAAACCACTTCCCTCTCCGCTATCCGCGGGCTTGCGGACAGCGAGGATGCGCAGGTGAGAAAATCAGCCTATGAAGCGGAGCTTGCCTGCTACGATAAGATAAAGGATTCTGTTGCTTTTGCTCTTAACAGCATAAAAGCGCAGGTAAACCTTGAAGCGGAGCTGCGCGGTTACGAGGATCCCCTTGCCATGACGCTGGATCGTTCCCGCATGCAAAAGTCCACGCTTGACGCAATGCTTGAAGCAATGCGTGAAGCGATGCCCGATTTCAGACGGTATCTGCGCCACAAGGCGTCCCTTCTGGGATACGAAAATGGACTTCCCTGGTACGAAATACTGACTCCCATGGGAAAGGCAAGCAGCGATAGCTTTACTGTCGAACGCGCCCACAAATATCTGGTAGAGCATTTTTCCTCCTTTGCGCCCGATCTCGCGGAAATGGTAGACAGGGCTTTCAATGAAGAATGGATCGATTTTTATCCCCGCGCAGGCAAGGTGGGTGGTGCCTTCTGCTCCAACCTTCCTTTCGTGGGACAGAGCAGAATACTCACAAACTTTTCGGGCAGCTTCGGCTCCGTGGTAACCCTCGCTCACGAGCTGGGACACGCGTACCACGGTCAGCAGATCCAATCCCACCGCCCTCTCAATACCGGCTACACGATGCCCGTTGCGGAGACTGCGTCCAACTTTAACGAGCTTATTATAGTTAACGACGCTATCGACAAGGCGGAGGGTGAAGAAAAGATACGGCTTATCGAAAGCCAGATTCAGGATTCGACGCAGATAATCGTCGATATTTACTCCCGTTTTCTATTCGAGGACGAGGTAATTCGCCGCAGAAAGAACACCTTCCTTTATGCGGACGAGCTTGAAAAAATAATGATAAACGCTCAAAAGGAAGCATACGGAGATGGGCTTGATCCCGATTATCTCCATCCTTATATGTGGTGCTGTAAGGGCCATTATTACAGAGCGGGGCTCAGCTACTATAACTTCCCTTATGCCTTCGGCGGTCTTTTCTCACGCGGGCTTTACGCAAAGTATCTTGAGGAGGGAGAAGCATTTCTCCCCAAATATCGCGAGCTGCTCCGTGCCACCACCGTTGATACTGTCGAAAACGTTGCATCCATTGCGGGAATCGATCTTACACGCCCCGAATTCTGGCAGGAAAGCCTTAAGACTATTACCGATCAGATCGATACCTTTATCCGAGAAACGAGCAAATAAAATACGCAAAAAAGTCTGCCCGGTAAAAGGCAGACTTTTTTATTTACAGCTTTATTGTTTTGTTTAAGCTGCCGTCCCAAAAGACAAACCTCGACTCTCCGCCGCGGGTGCGCAGTTCTTCGGCATCATTTTCATTCCACGGACGGAGAATGAGACGGGACGTTTTAAGCATCATGGTGTTCTCCGGATTAATCATCCATTTCTTCAAGATGAAATTCTTTTTGTAACATATAATAACGCTTTCTGCCGCGTGATCGGCTGTTAGACAGAATCTCTTCTATTTGACACGAATACTTAATTTCCCTCTTTAGCATTTCAATAAACATTGCAGTTTCTTTTTCTGAAGGTATACAATCTACAAAACTAAAAAGAAAGTCAAAATTTGTTCCATGTCTGAACAATCTGCCGGGTAAAGGATAAGTTTCTCTATCTCCCAGCATAATGCCGTATCGAACGAATGGGATAACGTTTTTGTGATACATTGCTTTATGACTGTATGTAATAGCATCGTGTGTATTTACTGTTCCTATTTTGGATTCAATAATTACACGCGGAACAATTTTTCCGTTCGCTTTTTCATATATCACCATATCGGTTTCAAAGGAAGTTTTGTCAACATTTTCTTCGTTTACTTTCCATTCTTCGTCAAAAGCAGAGATCTCAAAAGCATAGGGAATCTTTTTCAGAACATCAACATAAATGTTCTCGCCCAAATCTTGCTGTTTTAACAATTCGCAAATACTTTTTGTCCATTCGTTCTCTTTCATTATTATCTCCTTAATGTACATTAAATTAAATTCTTATATATCTACATATCCATAGGAGGCAGTCGGAATATCATTATCCGCTCGCGGAAATCGTTGCCGGCGAACAGGTCGCGGCAGTCGATCTCATCGTAAAAATCCAATTGGTCAACGGTGGTGAGATAGCACATATACTCGTCCGAGGGGTAATAGAAAAACAGCAATATCTCGCGAGGAGCGGCATAATAGGAATCCATTATCCGTGCCATCACCGCGCGAAGTATCTCTACGGAAAAGGGGTTGAAGAAATAGCATCTGTTGACATCGCTCGGAACCTCAAAATCCTCCGCACACGCCGAAACAAGGTCCGCCTTCACACGGGCGGCAGTGCGGTTTTCCGCCGCGCGGGAATAGATGCGCTCATCGTATTCGATGCCGATAGTCTTTGCCTTCGTCTGATAAGACAGAAAGAAGGATACTCTTCCCTTTCCGCATCCGTAATCCAGAAGGACGTCGCCCTTGCCGATAAGACCGCTGTTTGCAAGCCGCTCCAGAACCGAATAAGGCGTGGGCTCGTAGGGATAGCGGTAGTTATCGGAATTAGTATCGTCCCGACCGCTTGTTTTTATATGTAAAAGCTTATCCCAAGTGGTTTCGTTGTCTGTCATTGCGTAATACCTATCTACCAAATAAAGGGGAATAATCTGTATTTTACACGTTTTTTGTATTCCGAATAGCCCTTCAAGCCTTCTTCGAGGACTTTTTCCTCGTTGCGTATGCGCACGGCGATAACGGCAACGTAAGGCAAGAAGCAAAGAAGGGACCACCAAGAGCCCAGCACCACGGGAATTGAAAGAAACAGCCAGACCGTGGCCGCATACATAGGATGGCGGACTATTCCGTACAAGCCCGTATCTATGACTATTTGATCCTCCTGCACCTCTACTGTTCTTGAAAGGTATGCGTTTTCACGCATGACCTCGCCGTAAAGGGCGTAGGAAACGAGAAGTACCACGGAGGAAACGATAACCACCCAAAGAGGAACCGCAGACCAGCCGAAGCGGAAGTCAAGCCCAGCGACAATAAATCCGCAAAGGAACAGTATTCCCGAAAGTGCGACCACGCCCTTTTGCGTTTTTTCTGTCTCCTTTGCGTTAAGGCGTTTTTGCAAAAGATGGGGTGCTTTAAACAGCATAACCGCGCCTAAAACCAGCATCGGGACGAACAAAAGTCCGATAAACAGCCAGCCGTTAAAATAGCAAAAGCTGCCTGCAGGCAAAAACAAAAGTGCTGTTACAAGCAAAAGTCCGAGGGTAAATTTTATAAATGCGTTAAAAAACAGCTTCATATGAAAAAATTCCTTTTACGTTGGAATACTCTATTGTATCATACTTTTTGGTGTTTTTCAACGGTTACGGGGTATTGCTTACGGGGTTGTTGTGTGGTATAATCCTTAAAAAGCCCAAGTCGGAGGTTTTTATATGAAAAAAAGCATAAGGCTCGGAGAGCCGATAATCGTGGCGCAAAGCACCGAGGAGCCCGTGCTGTTCGGCGGATATCAGGACCCCAATATACGAAAAGGCGAGGACGGGACGCTTTACGTCCGCTTTAACGCGCGGCGGGACAGCTGGCTGACCTTCGGTGAGGAAGAAAAGAACCCCGTATATAAATCCATTGACGGCGGCGAAAGCTGGAGCCTTGCCGAAAAGGGACAGCGGGAATGGGTGTGTGCGGGAGCAAAGCTTCCCAATGGAGATATTTTTTATTTCCGCGAGCACGCCGTACTGCGAAAGGAGACCTTACCCGAGTTACCCCCTCTGCCCGAAGAAAGAAGGCTGAGGACTGCAGGAATGTCGGTCTACACCGTAAATGAGCTTGAGCCCATATTGGGCGACAGAGTTGCAAAGAAATTCAAGGCGTACCGCATAAAGGCGGGTACCGACGAGATAACGGAAGAAAGCTGTACCGTAATATGGGAAAATATGCCCGTGGTACTGCATCACGACGGATTCCTTATACGAGTGTTCCCTCACCCCGCTCTTTGTATGAAGACCGACGCAAAGGGCACTTTATGGATGCCCGTTGACGCGCCTGCGGTAAATGCAGACGGCACGCTCGCTTCCTTTCGGAGATGCACTGCGATGCTGAGATCCACCGATATGGGACACACGTGGGAATACGTAAGCCACATTCTTTACGAGGAGGAGTTTAACCCGCCCACCGCTATCGACGTGGAGGGATTTATGGAATGCTCCGTGGAGTTTCTGCGTGACGGCACCTGCGTGGCGTTTCTGAGGTCGGGATCTCTTTCGCCCTTCGCTATAGGCGATAAGGATCACCCCGCGCCGATAATGATGCATACACGGTCCCACGACGGTTGCAAGACCTGGGAAAAGCCCGAATATTTCTATGATTACGGCGTGTTGCCCGTTACGCGCACGTTGGAGGACGGGACGATACTGCTTTCATCGGGCCGTCCCGGCGTTTATCTGCGGATATCCGAGGATAGTGATGCAAGAAAGTGGTCCGACGTATGCCACGTGGTAAAGGTGCCCGACGAGGACGTTTACGGAAAATACTACGAATACTCCTGCTGTAATACCGGTCTTGCCGTGACGGGCAAAAACACGGCGGTGATCGCATACAGCGATTTCACACGATTTACGCCCGAAGGCAAGCGGGCAAAATCAATTATGGTAAGAAAAATTACTATAGAATAAAGTCAAGCCGCCGAGGAAAACCTCGGCGGTAGTTTTTATCGGGGTCCCCACGAAGCCGCAAGGCTTCGCGGGGTGATTTGATGATATTTTATTTACGCTTTGCGTCGGACGTGACGGAATCGTACAGACGCCAGCCGCCGGCAAGGTTATAGCAATCTGTGCCGTGGGCAGAAAGGATACGGCAGGCGATATAGGAGCGGTGTCCCGAATGGCAATGAACGTAGACGGGCTTATCGGTGGGGATCTCATCAATTCTTTGGCGGAGAGAATCCAAGGGGATATTTACAAAGCCTTCGATATTACTGCGTGCGTACTCGGCGGGAGTGCGGGTATCCAGAAGATATACGCTTCCGTCGCGGGGGAGCAAATCCACGTCGTGCCAGAAAAACTGCTTTTGCTTGCCGCTTATTATGTTTTCCGCTACGAAGCCGATCATATTGACGGGGTCCTTTGCACTGCCGAAGGGAGGCGCATAACAAAGCTCAAGTGTGGTGAGGTCTGTCACCGATGCGCCGAGTCGAATGGCGGTGGCAAAAACGTCAAGACGCTTATCCACGCCGTCAAAGCCAACTATCTGTGCGCCGAGAAGCTTATGGGTATTTTTATCCCACAGCACCTTTATTGACATATTGGTGCCGCCGGGATAATAGGTTGCGTGAGGCGCGGAGAAGATATAGGTCTTATCGTAATCTATTCCCGCAAGGCGGGCGTTCTTTTCGTTGAGACCGGTGGTTGCCACGGTCATATCGAAGACCTTGAGCACCGCAGAGCCCTGAGTGCCCGTATATTCGGTGGGATAGCCTGCGATATTGTCTGCCGCAATACGTCCCTGCTTGTTGGCGGGGCCCGCAAGAGGAATGAAGGAGGGCTTTTTGGTGATAAAATCCTCGGTTTCGACTGCATCACCTACTGCGTATATATGAGGAATATTGGTCTGCATACGGCGGTTGACGATGATGCTTCCCCTATCGTTAAGACTGATACCGCATTTTCTTGCCAGCTCCGTTTCGGGACGGACGCCTACGGACAGAAGAACCATATCCGCCTGACATTCGCCCTTCTGCAGCACTACCCTGTCGCCGCAGATTGCGGTAACGCCGTTGGAAAGATAAAGGTCTATTCCCTTTGAGCGCAGGTAGCGGTGAAGGTCTGCCGCCATATCTCCGTCAAGAGAGGCGATAAGATGGTCGGAAAGCTCTACCACGCTCACCTTGAGTCCCGCCTCCGCAAGATTTTCAGCCATTTCGATGCCGATATATCCGCCGCCGACCACTACTGCGGTTTTGGGAGAATTCTCCTCCATAAACCTTTTTATTCTGAAGGTATCGGGAATATTGCGGAGAGTAAAAACGTTTTCGCTTTCTATTCCCTCTATATTGGGCTTTATGGGCGCGGCACCGGGAGAAATTACGAGATCATCGTAGGTCTCCTCGTAGGTTTCGCCGTTTAAAAGATTCTTTACGGTAACGGTTTTGGCGGAGGGATCTATATTCACAGCCTCGTTAAAGGTACGCACCTCAACGTTAAAGCGTGTCTTGAAGCTTTGGGGTGTCTGCAAGGTAAGTGCGCTTTTTTCGGTAATAACGCCGCCGATATAATACGGAAGTCCGCAGTTGGCGAAGGACACGAATTCACCCCGCTCAAGGACGATTATCTCTGCCTTTTCATCAAGGCGTCTTAATCTTGCCGCTGCAGTGGCGCCGCCTGCCACACCGCCGATAATAAGTGTTTTCATAAGAGAATACCTCTTTCTAAAATTATTGCAATAGCTCCCCACGGACGGTTTTGACGCTCGTGAGGAACAAAATATTTTTGACGGGGAGGACTATAATTGATTATTCCCCTTTCAGGTCATTGAAGGTATTATAAAATATTTTTTGCGGTTTCGCAATGGGCAGACGTGTTTTTTTAACCTTTTGGCAAAAAACGTTTGAAATAACGGAAAAGCAAATTGTGCCGACAGGACTATTGTCTTTTTTTGCCTTTGCTGATAAAATATATTAAAATTTATTTACTTGCCTTAACCAAACACTCTTTCAAAGCACTATATGAATGAAAGCTTTCAAAAAACGCTTTACCGAAAGGAGGGTGCCCTTAATGGAAGAATACAGCGCGGCACGGTTTATTGAAGAAAATATGAAGACCATATTCGCATACGCTCTGGCGCGTGTAAGCAACAAGGAGGACGCGGAAGACCTTGCAAGCGAAATAATTATCGCCATACTTCAAAGCGAAGGAAAAATAAAAGACGAAAACGCCTTTTACGGGTTCGTATGGGGGATCGCCGCAAATACGTACAAAAGCTTTTTGCGAAAAAGAAAAAAGCACGCGTGTAGCGAGCTTGACGAAACCATCCCCTGCACCGACGGCACTCTTGATGCCATATGCGCAAAGGAGGAGATAAACGCGCTGAGGCGTGAGCTTTCACTGCTTTCCAAGGAATACCGCGAATGTACGGTTGCCTATTATATTGACGGGCTGTCCTGCGCGGAAACCGCGGAAAGAGAAGGGATATCCCTTGAAATGGTAAAGTATTATCTGTTCAAGACCAGAAAAATTCTGAAAGAAGGTATAGGTATGGAAAGAGAATACGGCGAAAAAAGCTATAATCCCGCACGGTTTGAGTTCGTAACCGTTTTTTCGGGAAATTATAACGCTGAATACAGAAATTTATTTAACAGAAAGCTGCCCGGCAACATTATGCTAAGCACCTATTATACGCCGATGACGGTGAGGGAGCTATCGCTTGAGCTTGGGGTTGCAACGCCTTATCTGGAGGACGAAATAGGTCTGCTGGAAAAATATGACCTTATACGTTCTCTCCGAGGAGGAAAATACCAGACTAATCTGGTGGTGTTTACCGAAGGGTTTACGAAGGAGTTTTACAAGACGGCGGAAGCGGAGTGCACCGCAATGCTTGCAAAAACGCTGACAAGCGCAAAGGAAAAGCTTGACGAGGTGCGCAAAACCGGATTTATTGGCGCTTCTCTTGACGATGACCGTCTTTTGTGGGCGTTTTTATGGATGCTGATGAGAGCGGGACACAACAGATTTGAAGAGAATAATCCCGATTACAAAGAACGAAGCACCATATATAACGGCGCAACGGGTATAAACTACGGCGTGGATTACGATGAAAACGCAATCGAAAGCAAATACGATTGCAACGCCTTTGCGGGATACGCGGGCGTTGACGGTGATTACGCCGTTGCCTTTGCGGATTTCGGCGTACTTCCCGAAAAGAACCGTTTGCGTTTAAGAATATCCGAATACGGTGAGCAGATACGCGAAGCCGTGAAAGATCCCGAAAAAGCAACCCTTGCCGTATTTACAGACGAGGATATAAAGGGCGCGGAAAGCATATTCGAGCAGGAGATAAAGGATTTTGCGGATATATACGCTTATCTGAAGGACACTGCCGTCAATGTAATGAATACCCACGCGCCCGAGCACGTGAAGGATCAGGTGAGACACGTAGTCGGAAGCACCATATTCTTCCGTACGGCAGGGCTTATCGGTGCATGCGCCGCGGAAACCAAGGTGCTGAATATCCCCCAATGCGAAAACGCGGTAGCCATTTACGCATACAAAACCAATAAAAACGTCTTTACCGGCGACGTGATGTAAAAGAATAAAGGCTCGGAAAAACAGAATCCGAGCCTTTTTTTGATATTAAGAAAATACGTTTTTTTCGCAAAAAACTTTATATACTGACAAAAACACCGCGGAAACTGCTCTTCCGCGGTGTTCGGTCTTATTATTTTTCTTTTATATGATAGGTGAGATAATCGTAAAGCTTGAAATCGTAATCGTTATATCCCTTCTTACTCATATCGTAGGACAGCTTGTCCAGCAGGTCGAAATCGGAATCGACGGTGGCCTTCAGAAGCGAGCCTTTATCTACCACGCCCGTTTCGCTGACTTTTCCCCGTATTCCGTTTTTATCACATTCCACGAGGCAGGGATGAAGCTTGATATCCATTTGCTTATAGGAGCCGTGCTTGCCGCTGACAGCATAAGCATCGTATTCGCTCGTGTGGCGGAAGCCCTTGACGCGTGTAAAGGCGTTCCAGCGTCTGTGCTCGAGCCACGCCATTTCGTGCAGAAGTCTCATAGAGTCCTTGCTCGGATAAGGAGAGACGGGTGCGACGGTGCCTTTGGCGATCTTTACAAATTCCGCCTTTTCAGCCTCAAGCGCCTCGGAAAAGCGCTTTTCAAATTGGGCGTTATGGATCTTCAGCCTTTCGTTGTATGCTTTGAGAGCCTCGTTATTGTTTTTTACGCAAGGGTTGTAATCAAATACCGACGCCTTGCACAAGCCCAAGGAATACATTTTATACTTGGTATGCATAACCTTTGCCATGTCAGCCCAGTATTTGTACTCGTCTGCCATTCGTTTTTTGTGAATATCGGCGCGTTTTTTAAAGTCCTGAAGAGCCGCATAAGCATCGTATGATTTTTCCGCCATAGCGTCGTGGTCGGTCATAAACACGTTTTTAACGCTGTATACGTCACGAAGACAGCCCACTGCCTGCATATACACGTCAAAGCCTTCGCCGAAGTGTTTAAAATACCTTTTGCCGTTAAGAGTATCCGTAAGCTGAGAATCGTAAACGACGTAGGTGATTATCGCTCTATTGGGCGAGCGGGTTTCGATATGATGCTGTCCCACGTATTTGCGGACGGTATTTGCCGCCGAGATGTTGATCTCATCGGAGCCCAAGGACACGAGAAAATAATCCGTATCAAGAATATTGTTCTTCTTGTCGGTGAGATGATCGATAAATTCGGAGGATTTTACGTCGCACGGATAATACTTGACCTCGCAGTAAGGCTCCGCCGGTTCAGCATTTTCCTTGATACGAAGAATGGGATCGCCCTTTTGGGTAGTCAGTCTTATTTCGGGGTTAATATAATCGATCTTGTTCCAGAACCGGTTTTCCTCTTCCTGGGAAAGGACGTTGATCTTAAGATTGCAGTTAAGCATCTGTCCCATCCAATAGGTGGACAAGAACATTTCGGTTCCGATAAAGCCCGTTCCCAGAATAGTGACGGTAAGGTCCTTGGTTTCGTCGGACTTCCACGGCTTGCTTATCAACGGCTCATACAGAGGAAGATCGACGAGCAGGTTGGATATCATATTCCGATAGCTTTTGACGGGAAGGAATACGGGCATATTACCCTCGTTAAATCCTTTCGACGAAGATAATTTTTCGTATATTCTCGCCTCAAGCTGAACGTAGGCGTCGTCGTTGGTGAAAAGAAATATTTCCGCATTCTTAAGGTAATTGGCATTACCCTTATCTGCCAGTGCGGACAAGGTCTGAAGGTTTGCCGCCTCGGACACGTCCATAAGGAAAAATCTTCTTTTTCCCCACAAATTCTTTTTTACGTGGGCAAGATCGTCGTTTACACAGATGGCGCCGATATTTTTGGCGGCAAGCAGGCGCTCCGTCTTTTTTTCATTTTCCTTATCTGCGTAGGCATCCGTAAAAATGATGACGGGCTTTTTAAGGAATGGAGCCTTTGCCTCGCTGAGGCTGGTAGCCAATGCAAGGGATTCATCATTAAGCTCGCTGAAAAAATACTTGTCTCTCCAGACGGAAAGATACGAAACGCTCATCTTTATCTTTGGGAAAATGCTGATAAGTATTTCAAATATGATCGCGCCGCCTGCTATAGGTGCAACTACGTTCATAACGGATGCATACAGACCGTACACGGTCTGCCATACCGTTTCCGCGCCGAATATGGAGCGGAGCATTTCTTTTCCTTTGGTTATATAAGCCGAATAATCTTCATCGGTGCTGAAGGTCTGCAATGCGTGCAAAACGCTGTTGAAGATCTCCTCGATACACGTAAGGGATCCATTGTCTGCGGGAGCGGTAATGATGGAATAATAGCCTACTGCATATCGCAAGCACCACACGGAGCAAAGAAGGCAGGCTGAAAACAAAAGCATTTTGCTTATTCCGAAGCTGCTGCGGTATTTATCGTTTTTCTTTTCGAGTATTGCGGAAACGCAGAAATACACGGCGGTACCGATCAATATTACCACCGAAGCGATAAGAAGACCGATGATCATAGCAGTCTGATATTTATCCATAAATTATTTCTCCTTAATTTGCAGAAAAATGTCTTTGCTTTAATTCAAAAGCTTTTCGATTTCTTTTCCGCCGAGGGAATTTTTCTCAAGAAGCGCCTTTACGAGAAGCTCAAGCTTATCCTTGTTTTCGGAAAGAAGGCGTACAGCCTCGTCCATCTGCTGACGGAGGATACGGTTGACCGCTGTTCTTACCTCGGGCGACATGGGACCGCTTACGGCAACGTCGGCAGGGATAACGGCAAGACCGAAATCATCGTCCATACCGTAGGTGCATACGATCTGACGGGCGGTATGGGTTGCGGAAAGGAAATCTCCGCTTGCGCCGGTAGAAACGCCGTCGCGCTCGCCGTAGCAGACTATTTCTGCGGCTCTGCCGCCGAGAGAAGTCCTGATACGGGCAAGGAGCTCGTCCTTGGTGAATATAGCCTTTCCCTCGGTATCGCCGTGCTGCATATAACCGCCGTGATCTCCGCGGGCAACTATGGTAAGATATGAAGGTATCTCGCCCCCCAGTGCGCAAAGAAGAGCGTGTCCCGCCTCGTGACGGGCAACCCTTTCAAGCTGGGATGCATCCCACTTCTTTTCCTCGCCGTTGTTGAAGGTCTCAAAGGCTTCCTCAAGGATAGAATCGTTGACGACTATGCTGCCGTTTCTGACGGCAGTTCTCAAGGCGAAATCTATTACCGAATCAAGCTGAGCAAGGCTCATCCCCGTAGAACGGACGCAGATGTTTTCCATTTGGTTTTCCGAGATATCCAGAGCGGGATTGCTCTTTACTTTAGACTCAAGGAATTTCAGTCTGTCAGCCTTGGCGGGAAGGTCTATGTAGACACGTCTGTCAAAGCGGCGCATAAGCGCGGGATCAAGGCTTTTTGCGTTACCCGGCTCCACCTCGAAATTTGTAGCCGCGAGAACGAAAACGGGACGGGAAGGATCGGTGGTAAAGCCGTCCATTTCCGTAAGGAACGCGGTGAGAGTCTCTTCTCCTCCCGCAAAGGAGGTCATACCGCCGCTGCGCTCCTTGGCGATAGCGTCGATCTCGTCGATAAACAAAACGGAGGGTGCGTATTTACGGGCGGTTCTGAACAGCTCGTGAACCTTTTCGGAGCCTTCGCCGACGTACTTCTTGAGGAACTGATTTCCCTCTGCCGCAATAAAGGTTACGCCCGCTTCGCAAGCCATTGCCTTTGCCAGCATGGTTTTACCCGTGCCGGGAGGGCCGTAAAGAAGCACGCCCTTGGGTGCTTTAAGTCCCGTGCCCATATATTTTTTGGGGTTTTTGAGATATTCAATGAAATACTTAAGCTCGTTCTTCGCATCGGTGGCGCCGATAACGTCGTCAAAACGTACGTCAGGCTTGGAAACGGAGCTTAGAATATTTTTTGCATCCTCCGAATCCACCGCCACTGCGAGCCTGAAATCGAAAAGCTTGATCTCTGCCTTCTTTCCGTCATCTGAAATGGTCTGGGCAGTTTCAAAGGAGACGAGCTTGTTTTCCTTTGCAAGCCTGTTCATGCCCTGCTGTTGATGTATGCTTTCCGCAATTGAGTTAAGCTGTGCGGCAAAGGAATCCCTGAACATACCGATACGGATAACGCCGCGCACGCCCTGCCCCTTTAAGGATACCTTTTCCTCATCGGTAAGCTCGGATATGATACGCTCAAGGAGATATACGGGAGTTTCATTTCCCTTTTCCTTCAAAAACTTAAAGAAATCTCTTGCGGGAGAATCTACGTCCTCCACGTTGAGATTATGAGAATTATCGTCATAATCGCCGTTTTTCACGTCCAGCAGAATGAAATCAACGTCCTGCTCCTTAAGGATGGAAACGGCGGTATCAGCATCCTCGGCGCGTATTATATCAAAACCCTGAGCCTTTTTTCGGCACATCTCCGCCAGCTCCTCGTCTGCAAAGAGGAGCACTACGGGCTTTTCGCTCATATTAAAAAGGCGGGAAATTTCGGGAGAAGCCTTATTAAAATCAAGGCTTATGCTTATATCCTCTATATCCGTAATATCCGTTTCGGTCTTATCGGAGGCGATGAGACGGAGCAATTCGTAAAGCTCGTTATTAAAGAAGGCCTCCGCTCTGCCTCTTACGGTGCGCGCGTCTGCGGTGCTTCCGTCGGAAAAGAGGAGCGCCGTATAAACGCGGTCATCGGCGTGAAGCTGGATACCCGTTTCTCTTTCAAGATTTGACGCGTGGCGCTCGATCTCCTTCTGCGCGATATTGCGCAGATCGTATGCCTGAATATGATTGAACATTACCACGTTACCCGAAGCAAAGCGGGAGCAAATTGCGCCGGGGAAATATGGCGCACCCGTTTCGGGGTTAACGTCCTGCCTGAGCGCCTTGATAACTACCTTCTTGGAAACGTTGGACAGATCGCCGCTTTCGCTTTCCTCGTAAAGCTGCTTGCCCGCGTTGGTGGTAAGTATAATGACGGCGTCCGTAAAGGATACCTCTTCATCGGTGAAATTATCGCGCAGTCTGCCTGCATCCAGCATCTGCAAAAACAGATGTATGACGCACAGATGGGCTTTTTCTATTTCGTCAAACAAAAGAACGCAATCGGGATGCTTTGCAACGAAGCTCGTTACGTTGCCCGCTTTTCCGTTTTTATATACCTTATCGGAGCCGCAAAACTCGATATTTGCCTCTTTATCGGAATATTCGCTCATATCGAAGCGCATAAAGGGCTTGCCGAGAGCCTCTGCCGCTTTTTCCGCAAGGAAGGTCTTGCCTACACCGGGAGGGCCTGCAAACAGGAAGGTCGCCTTGGGACGCTTTCTGCCGTGATCGATCATAGAAAGCATATTTGCCTGAAAATAGCCGGTAACGAATTGGTTAATGGCGTTATCCTGACCGCATACGAAGGACTGAAGCTGTTTTCTTATACGCTTGACATCTGCCACCAGGCGGGACATCTGCTCCTTGGGGGCGGGAGAGGCTTCATCCAAAAAGTCGGACAAGGTAAAAACATCCTCTTCATCATCGAACAGATCCTCCACCGCCAGGCCGCGAACGCTGTCTCCGTCACCCTCGTACTCGTCAGCCGCGTCCAAAAGCTTCCGGATGGTCTCGTTGGGATCATAAAGGACGCAGAGAAGGACTATGACGGTATCCACCTCGTTGGAGCCCGTTTGTGCGGCGACGCGCTTTGCTTCGTTGAACTTACGGAACATATAGGTTTCCTCGCCGTAATAATCGTGAGTATCGCGGCGGATATACTCCATAAGAGCTTCACGCGCATCATCAAGATCGCCAAAGCTTTTTCTTACTACCTTGTTAAGGGCGGACAGCTCCATATCGCTTGCGACTATTTCACGGTTTACGGCGTCTATTACCGCGACGGCAAAGCGCTCGACGGTAAACAGCTCTCTGTCCGTTATCTCTATTTTTCGTGCATCGGTCATGATCTGATCGAAAAGCACGCTGTTCTTTATTTCAGCCATTATGATTTCTCCTTTATACCGTTGGGATCAATGCTTTTTTCAGGTCGAGAAAATACTTCTCGTTATGTTCAAAGGGAATTCCCTCACACGTCAACACGTTTGCGCGGAGAAGCCGGACAATTCTTTCGTAAAAGGATTCCTTTTCGTCCCACCTTGCAGGGTAGCTGATACGTGTGTGCTGCGGAAATTCGAAAAGCTCGGTTTTCACCAGATACGTAATATCATCGGGCAGATCACCCGTAAGGACTATCTCCTTCGGGGCACCGAGCCTCGTATAAAAGGCACTCGCCTCAAGAACGGGTATATTGACCGACAAGCACAGCCTTCCGATACGGCAGGGGTCGGATGCGATACTCCATTCCTTCACCGTGTGCAAAGAATCGGTAAGCTCCAGCGTGCCGTATATCGTACAGTTGAAGAAGACACAGCTCTTTACGGTCCGATGAATAAGCGCAGGAACGTAATATAACGAAAAACGGTCATCCTCCAAGCCTTTGACAGCTCGAAACGATAACCGTCTCACAACTTAAAAAACGTTATTTTTCCAATTCCCGCAAGGCTTTTTCTTTTTTTACGATCTTTGAAAATTCCGCTTCCTTGCCGAGCCTTACAAGCTCTTCGTACACAAGCCGGTACGCCTTAAGAGTATCGGAGCAGGTCTGACATTCACGCACGTGACCTATCACCTTCGAGGAAAGTGACAAGGTTTCAGTGTTTATATCGGTCATTGAAACAAATTCTATGATCTGATCAATTTTCAGATGCTCCATTTTCGCTCCTCCTTTTCACCGTAAGCTTGTGCTTTTTCTTGCGTTTTGAATCCGTCGGCGTTTTGCCGCCGTTTTCGGAAAGTCTGTCCGCGATCATATTATTGATACGGTTAACCCAATCGCTGATAGATTTTTTGCCCGAAACGACGCCGTTTTGCTTCATATAGAAATCCTTGTACCTTTTGTTTCCGTATGAAACGCCGTCCTTACACTTGCGGCTCAACGCAACCATAATACGCTCGTGCTGTGATCTGTTGACGGATATCCACGGAATGCGTCTGGATGCCGCCAGAATACCGTTGTACATTTCGTAAAGGGTACTGTTGTCAAACTGCTTCAAAAGCAGATCGTTGGATTCGATCTTCGTGACGCCTGCGTCTATTATGATGACGAATTGTGCCAACCACGTCAAGACCTTATAAACGCTCAAATCGGAATCCAGCACGATGGAAAAGGCTTGTCTGAGAGATTCTTGACGCTCCACCTGCTCGGTATCGTCGGATACGGGACAATCGATAAGGGGATCGTCTATATCCACGGTTCTGAAATCCATACCGCGGACTCTGTTGGAGTAATCTTTTTTGATGTTTTCGGCTACCGTGCGCATCCACGCGTTAAATCCTGCGGGATCGTTGTTCACAGGAGCGTCCACACCGTCCTTCTGAAGGAAGCCCGGTACGGCAGTCTGTATCATACGAAGATGCATATCGTGCATTATATCGTCCTCATATCCTCTGCCGCGAAGGTACTTGTCTATATTACACCAATACGCAACCTTGGGACGGACCGCTTTTTCGGTGATCTGATAAAGCGTATCAAAGCGCGCAGGCGTAGTGTACAGTAATTCTTCAACCATAGTATCAAATTCACGTTGTGTAAAAAGCATTTCGTCACCACCCTTGCAGTATTTTTACGTAATTCTTCAAAAAAGGACAATTCTTAATAAAATATTAACATATTTTACATATAAAGTCAAGGGAAGCGTGACGGTTTTAAATATTTTATACAAGGGCTTGAACAAAGAGTATTTTTTTGGTATAATACGTTCATTACAAGGGGGAGGTATAATCTATGAAAAAAGTTTTCGTTTTGATCATTGCCGTACTGATATGCTTTTCCGCAGTTGCGTGCAGTACGGGGCAGACAGAAGAGATGTCTGAGACAGTAAGCGTACCCGAAGAAAGCGAGGAGGAATTCGTATTAAACGAAAAGATCCCGCTTATTGACGGATACATGACCGAGGAAATAGACAGATCTCTTAAGGCAAAGAATATATTCAAGGGACTGCCCTACACGGCGAGCCGTGAAACGGACGACAAAAACCCCGACAGAGCCAACGAAAAGCTGACAGACGGAAAAACCATGGACGTGGTATACGGAAGCAATTTCCACGCCGGCTGGTCGGGCGCAGGTCCCGTAGTAATATCCTTTGACCTCGGCGAGGGAGAAAGAAAATTGGCGGATATATCCGTTTCCTGTGCAAGAATAATCGATTACGACGTCGGCTTGCCTCAATACGTTTCGGTGCAGGCGTCCGACGACGGAAAAAACTACACCGAAATCGGAAAAATATACAAGCCCGAGGGGCTTCCCCTTACCTGCCAATACACATATTATTTTTCATTCCCCAAGGCAGTCACCGCAAGATATCTGCGTATAATGATGGCTTCTCAGGAAAGCTACCGTCTGCTTGTTGACGAGATATGCGGATTTGAATACTGCGAGGACGGAACCATTGACAACACCTTGGGCAACGAATACGACCATTATCTCGTTATCGAGGACTTTTACGGCTACGAGCTCAACACGGGCAAATCCGACGTAAAGGTAAGCGAAAAGGACGCCGATTACAACGATATCCGCAATCTCGCAACCATAGAGGGCGTTGAATTCCAGATACAGCATTTCGACCCCTTCTTCGTGGGACACACCAACAGCAGTATGGAGGAGATTCATCTGCTTACCGACGGCGTGCTTCACGGCGGTGAGATCGAAAAGGATTATTTTAAGTTTTACAGAGGTGCGGGACGCCACGTGGTGGCAGACCTGGGCACGGTAATGTCCGTAAAGGGCTGTACGCTGGCATTTCAGGATAAGCCCTCGTGGGGAATAACCACACCGCCCGTATACTACATAAGCGTAAGCGAAAACGGAACCGATTGGGTGACGGTATTTGCGGAGCACAACCCCGATTACGGCACCAAAGCAAGGCTTAACGATACGAGAAACGCCGAATTCAAGGAAGAATACAGAGCGAGATACGTTCGTCTCACCTTCCCCACCGTTCCCGACAACACCGTATCCTGTCAGGTCTATCTCGGTGAATTCATTATAAACGGCAGAAAAAATCCCGCAAACGCCAAGACCGCAACCGAGGACAAGAGTATAAAATACGGCAGATATCCCGACCCCGAGGAATTTGGTATAAGCGATATTCTGTGGGCGGGTATCGGTGACGTTATCGGCACAGAAAGCAGTAATTACCACGTTATTACCGAGGACACCGCTTTCAACTATCTTGCAACCGTTGACAAAAACGGTAACGCAACGGAGGTGCTCTTTGATTCCATTCTCTTTACCACCCGCGGTGATATAAGCTGGCACGGAGACCGCAACGAGGGCTACGGCTGGTTTTTGCAGGAGCTGTTCCGCGAGGGCGTAAACCTTGACGCGGTGAACACCGCAAAGGGAAAGATAAACGAGCAATTGGGAACCGACGATAAGGTGACCGTATGGATATCCGTCAACTGTCCCGTTATAGGCGACACGCTCAACGGAAAAGAGATCAAAACCAAGGATGATTATGTAAACTGTCTTAAATGGATGGCGGACACCGCTATAGCGTCCTTTAATGAAAAGGGATACGAAAACCTTGAATTGGCGGGCTTTTATTGGCAGGTAGAAAATCTTCGTCCCAACAAATGGGCTCCCGACGAGGCGTACGACACCGAGGCGGCGATAGAATTTAACCAGTACGTTCATTCCAAGGGATATTTATCTCTGTGGTGTCCTTACTATTCCGAGCTGAAGGGTATCTGGCACAGCCTCTATTACGGATTTGATATAACCTGCTGGCAGCCCAACTACGTGTTCTCCGCCGCAGAATACACCAGACTGGACACGATAGCAGAGCTGGCAAAGATATACGGCGTGGGAATTGAGATCGAGATCGAGCCCAACCGCCAGAGTAAGGAATCCCTCGCAAGATACCGCAGGTATCTCAGTGCCGGTGTGAAATACGGCTTTATCGATTCCATAAACGCCTATTATCAGGGTGCGGTTCCCGGAACCTACGTTGCATACCGCGAAGCTGAGGATCCCATTTGCAAAACCATATACGATGAATCCATACTGTACATACAAAACAAGCTTGACGTGGACCTTAACGCAAAAGAGCCTGCAGATCTGAGCGGCTTTGAGGATAAAGCCCTTACCCTGCTTCACGGCGAGGAGGCGAGCACGGAGCTCGGCGATATAAGCAACGTGGAGGTTCGCTACGCAAAAACTCCCATATACGGAAGCGTACGTCTTGATGCCGACGGTACTCTTACTTACACCGCAATGAAGCGGTTTATCGGTGAGGACGAGATAGTGCTGAAGATCTACGACGGCGTGAGCCTGATAAAAACAGTTACCGTAAAGGTTACCGTTACAAAATAAAGTTTAAAAGCCGCAGACGAAAGGGTCTGCGGTTTTTTTGCGGCGAAAACTAAACCGTTTGTTTAAAACGAAACAACAAATTGATAATTGATTTCGCTTTTACGTAATGGTAAAATATAAAACACACCGGTGATAAAAAATTTCAGGAGAAAAAATATGCAGATCGAATTAGGAAAACAGATAAAGGCGCTTCGCCGCAGAGACGGCAGAACGCAGGAGGACCTTGCAAATGCATTGAACGTAACGGCACAGGCAGTATCGCGATGGGAAAAGGGTATTTGTTATCCCGATATGGCGCTTATGCCGTCTATGGCAAATTATTTCGGTGTTTCTATTGACGAGTTGTTCGGCTACAACAACGAGCGCGAGAAAAAGGTGGAGGCACTGGTAAATAAAATAACCGATATGAACCGCCAAAACAACGGCGAGGACGTTAATATCGAAGAGTGCATTTCCCTTGCCCGCGACGCTTTGGTGGAATTTCCCGGTAACGAAAAAATAATGCTTTGTCTTGCCACGGTGCTGTACAATGCCGGCTACGCAAGATACGGCGAACGTCACTATGACGACGCAGAGGGATACGACGTATACGACGTAAAAGCTCACAAAACCTACGCCGAATGGAAGGAAGCCATAACATTATACGAAAAATTGATAAATTCCCTTGAGGACGACCAGCTGCGCCACAAGGCGGTAAGCGAGCTTGCACAGCTTTATCTTAACACGGGCGAGTACCAAAAGGCGGTTTCGCTGGCGCAAAAGGTGCCGGATATTTACGGTTGCAGAGAGTTTTTGATGTTTAAATCCTGCGACGGAAGAAAAAAGGTGGAGCTGTACGGAGAAACCCTTTTGAAAATGACCGCTATCACTGCGGAGATGATGGTCGATACCGCTTCCATGATGAGCAGCCGTATAGATCCCGAAAGCATGGTGGAGTATATTAAAAACGCCATCGGCTTGTTTGACGCAGTGTGTACCGACGGCGAATACGGGCTTTACCGTTTTACGGTGGCGTTGATGTATTTATATTTATCGACTCATCAGTGGCGGTGCGGTGACAAGGACGGCGCTTTTGAATCTCTTGAACGGGCGCGGGTACAGACCGAAAGGTATTCGGAGTTTTCCGAGGACGGCAAAATGGAATATACCTTGCCTTTGCTTGAGGGCGTGAAGATCAACCCCGCAGGGGTAAAATGTAACGTGCCTTCCGCACTGCCCGATATCTGGCCTTGGATATGCATCCCCGATTACAGCGACGTGCAAAAGGAAATGAGTATGGACCCGAGGTGGGACCGATGGGTGCTAAAATGCAAAAAAGCCTTGTAATTCGGGAATATTTGTGGTAGTATGAAAGCACGGATACAAATTAATTACATAAGGAAATGCTTATGACGAATGAAATTATAGAATTACTCCCCTCTCAAGGGCTGAAAAGCAAAATAAGGGAAACGGGATACCGTTTTTCGGAAAAGGAGCTTTTGTATATAATATACGGTTATGCGCCGAGCTTTGAAAAGCGTATCGAAATGCTTGAGCGGTTTGCAAAAAATGCGACACCCGAAGGGGCGAAATATGCTTTGTGGGTGTGTGAGACAGAAAGAAAAAATTTTGGAGAATTTTGCAAAAGCAGTCCCGACGTTGTATACGAGCTGCACATAAAGAAAACTCCCCATTCCTGCGACGAAAAGTATTTATGCGATTCCTACGAAACGGCGCTGTCGGTTATAGATATGCATTTTGCTGAATACGAAAACGCAAAGGAAACCGAAGATACCCGTTACACAATAGAGAAAAAGCAGGTGTTTTCCCGCAAAGCGGGACAGGATTTTACCGATGACATCCTGATGGACTGCGAGCTTTGCGCAGGAAAGGTGATTAAAGAAGTAAATAACTGGTCTAACCGATGTCCCGCTGATTGCGACGGCGAATGCGGCGAATGCGAAGTAGCATATCCGCCAAGCTACACGAGTATACTATTTCCACGTTTTATATATGACCGTGATATAGTAAGATACACGAAGTACGACGGAGAGGTTGCCTGCGGAATACATTTAAAATCCGAAAGCGATGACGAAACGTGCGATTACTGTGTAGTCTCCTTTGATTCGGATATGATATATTATCACGATTACGATATGGATTTTTTGGATCACACCCATATCGAAGCACCGTTTATAGAGAAGATATCCGAGGATGAGATTACCGAAAAGCAAAAAGCGGATTACCGCGCCTTTATGGAATATCTTGATAACAGACGGAGTTAATTATGGAATGGCTTTGGTGGTGCTTAAGCGGTGCCGCTGTGATAATATCAGTAATATTGGCGGTGGCATTTTACTGCTTCCGACGGGTATTTTATTCGCCCAAAAGAATACCGCCCAAGGAAGACGAATATCCCATGCCCGACGGAGAAATATACGATAAATACCGCGATAAAATGGTGGGGTGGATAAAGTCCATACGGAATATGCCCCACGAGGACGTGAGTATTACCTCCTTCGACGGGCTTACTCTGAGAGGCAGATATTACGAATGCCAAAAGGGTGCGCCCGTAGAGCTTCAGTTTCACGGGTACAGAGGCTGCGCCGAGCGTGATATGTGCGGCGGAGTTGAAAGATGCTTTGCCCTTGGCAGAAACGTAATACTTATTGACCAGCGCGGAAGCGGATACAGCGACGGGTCCGTTATAACCTTTGGTATAAAGGAGCGGAAGGACTGTCTTGAATGGGTGAATTTTGCCGTACGAAAATTCGGCAAGGACGTTAAGATAATACTTACGGGGATATCTATGGGTGCGGCTACCGTGGTGATGGCATCAGGCGAGGAGCTGCCCGAAAACGTGGTATGCGTGCTGGCGGACTGCGGATATTCCTCTGCCAAGGAGATACTTTTGAAGGTTATTTCCGAAATGGGGCTTCCCGCAAGGCTGACCTACCCCTTTGTGAAGCTGGGAGCGCGCTTGTACGGCGGGTTTGACCTTGAGGAGACCAGTCCCGCAGAAGCGGTAAAAAAATGCAAGGTGCCCCTCATAATGTTTCACGGAGATGCCGACGCATTCGTTCCCTGCGAAATGAGCAAAAAGGTATTTGACGCTTGCCCCGTAAAGCAAAAGAGGCTGGTTACAGTACCCAACGCCGGACACGGACTTGCCTTCCCATCCGACGAGGAAGGGTATCTTAAGGCAATGCGTGAAACCATAAAAGAATGGAATTTATAACTAAAAACGCTGTGGAAGGTACCACAGCGTTTTTTATTCAGCCAAGTCTTTTGTTTAATTTTTTGCCCGTGCTTCTTACGATAAAATACACGGTAAGCCATATAACGAGATACGCCACGATAAAAATGGCGGTGAAGATAAGCACCACAGCCCACTCAAAGGGGATCCACGAATTCACGAGGTAGCACAGCATATACGCGGCGTAGATCACCGAAAAATGGCACAAAACGGATTTGGGAACCGACCATTCCTCGATCTGATTAAAGACGCTTGCGCCTGCCTGCGCGAAGGCGAGAAGGTACGTGGTGATTATGGCGAGGCAGATCTGAGTGCCCGAAAGGGAGAAATCGGGAACGGTGTACTCAAGGATTGCGTATACTATTCCCGCAATGATGGGACCGAAGCCGCCGAAGGAGATGCCTCTTTGCAAAAAGCTTTTTACGTATTTGTTCATTACTTTAAACCTAACCTTTCTTTTACTTTTTTTAAGTTTCTGCGTGACACGTAATCCACGTATCCGTTTTTGAATTTAACCGTAAGGGCGCCCGAAAAGGAAACGTCAAACCTTTTTATAAAGTGGATATTTGCGATGCAGGACTGATTTATTTTTATAAAGCTTTGAGGAAGGGCTTCCTCAAGAGTATACAGTCTGCATTTTACGAACAGCTTTTCCTTTTCGGTGAGAGCGTATATCTTGTTGTCCTCAACGATAAAGCAGTATACCTCGTTGGGAGTTATACGCACCCCTTCCCTGCCCGAATAGCCGATAAGATCGTATCCGTCCTCCTCGCACAGACGGGCAACGGCGCGTGTAAAAGAGTTTTCCGAATGGGAGTATACAAGCACCTGCTCGTCGCGGGTCTCATCTATAATAATTTGATATTTCATAGTCTTTTCCTCCTTGCAAGCACAGTATATACGGTTTTTTTGGGGTTTTCAATAGGTTTGAAGTCTTCGGTCGGGTTTAAAGATCAAGCGGTCGGGACAAAGCCCGACCGCTTGAAAAGGGAGAAAATATATGATCAAGAGAGTAGCGTATTAAGCATTCTGACGCCGTAGGTATACACCGCAAAGCGGCTCTTGCAGGGGACGAAATATCCTTCGTCCTTTGCGGTATCCACGGCTACGATCACTGCCGTATCGAACTGCGGCATATTCATTGAGGTCTCTGCAAGTATTAAGGAGCGGGACACGTCGGAAAGGTATTTAAGCTCTTCCTCGGTCACGTTTCCCTTGAATAAAAAGAGCATGAGGCACTTGTTTATGTTTTTATAGCCCTTTGCTCCGAAGGCTTCAAGCTCCTTATCCAAGGCGGAAATAAGATTTTCACATTCCACGCCCTTGACGAAATAGCTTATAAAATCCTTTAAAAAGATGAATTTGCGCTTGTAATAATAAAGGCTGTCCTTGTTTTTAAAGCCCTCGCGGAGGCAGGCGGTCTTTATTTTTGCCTTTGTAACGCCCTTTACGGTCTCGTGCTTTACCTCTTCCAGCTTTTTGGATTTGACCTCTATCTCGTACTCCAGCATTCCGCGGAAGTTTACTATCATAAATACGAGATCGCCGACCAGCATAATACCCGAAGCCGCCAGAAGGGAATAACAGATTTTGTTTTCGATACCGTTTTCCTGAAGTATTGCGCCCAAAGCCATGACTCCGAAAGCAAGTAATAATATGGCAATGGATAGGGTGCTTCTAATTACGTATCGTTTTTTTGTAAGGGGTTGTTTGCTCATATTGTTCCTTCCGATTTAAAACAGTTTAGGTCCACGAAAACAAATGACGAAATCCTTATTTTTCTATAAAGGATAGCATTTGCGCGGTTCCGAAAACTACTATCCGACCGTAACGGAGGCACGCGCCGTCTTCTTCGGTGGCATTAATAAATTCTCTGCGATTTTCCTCGAAGGCAATAGCATCAGCTTCTTCCGAAAACTCGTACACATATGCCCAGCCAAAAGAAGTAGGATCGTCCTTCGGTACGCTTTGATCTGTAACGTGAACTATCCTTGTAACATCTCCGTTAAGCTCCAAACCGATTTTGGCGACATTTTCGCATACCGATGCTATCATATCGGCATCATATTCCTGAGCATAAAACTCTACATAATCAAGCAATTTGATTATATCGTCGAACTTGATCTCGACTTCAGGCGTATCGCTTTCGACGATGCTGATATCGGTTGACATTGTGTATTCTGTATCGAGCGATACAACCGAAACTTCTTCGGTGTCACATGCAGCGAAGGACAGTAATACCGCTATGATAATCATAAACAACGTGACGTTCTTGCGCATTTTTATTGCCTCCATATATTTGTGATCTATTTTTTATTGCCGTAGGAAAGCTTATGTTTTATCAGCTCGCTGTGGCAGCTCCGGCAGGTTTTTATCCTTTTACAAGAGTATGTTTGCATTGGTGACAAGCTGTATTATCAATTTTGTTAACAGAGCCGCAAACCGCACAAGTGCAATGAGCACTGCTTGAAGTCGGAAGAACAACGGTGTGTTTTGTTTCGCGCAAGTGAAGTACCTTGTCTCCTTCTTTGAAAGTGCTTAGATGTTGCGCATCGTTAGCACGGCCTGTATATACCTTTTTTCGCATTTTTTTACCGTTATGAGTTTCAATATTCAGGTATATTGTGTTCTTCATATACACTGTTTCCAATGTCGGCTCTGCAGGACGATAAGTTTCCGGTGTTGTTTCAATATCTACCTTTTTTACCGTTCCACAATAAGTTCGGTCAAATAAAGCTATAGGAACCCTTGTAACAATAAACGGTATGCTTAATATGACAAGATAGCAAAATCGCTTTAATCCTACGTATTCGCTATCGAGTGGAATTAAAATATCCCCCCACAGAATAATTGCTATAAGAAGCACAGCAAACATAAGAACACAAGGGATTATTCGTTTGAGCACTTTGTTTACACAGTATTTTTGTATATCTTTTGGAAGTTGCATAATTCCCTCTTTGAAACATCAAAAATATGACAGTAAGTACGGAACAAGTATTTGAATTAACCGCACAAACGGCTGATTAATTTTTCTGCATTGTAATCGTTTGCCGATACGGGAATACTTTCTTCAAACATATCGGATTCAAGCAAAGCGATTTCCAAAAGATCCGAATTGATTTTTCTGTTTTGCTCTGTTAAAGCGATTTTTGTTTCTTTTGAAATACAGTATTTTTCAACCTTAACGGCACCGGTCACCAGATCCAGCCTGTTTACGATAAGGTCAACCGATCCATCCCTCTCAAAAAAAGCGTTGGTTATGACGTATTTATCGGTACGAAAAACGCCGTCCTTCCCTTTTTTGATCATTTCTCTCCGCAAATCGTAAACGCATATAACGTTATTGCCTTCTGTTAAGAGATCATTATCTTGCATAATTTGTTTAAGTATTGAATCAAAATGAGAATCTTTTACACGACGTGATTGTGAAAACAACAAGCTGACTGCGGCAACAAATAGCACGGGGACGCCCACCGGAATACCGTTGGGGAGAAAAATCGCCCATATAACAGCCGCTACGCATACAATAATCAAGACGATATCTAAAGCGGAAAACTTCTTTTGTGTTAAATACTTTTCGACATAGTTTGTATCTTTCATTACATTTTCTCCGTTTCAAGATTCAGCAAACTTTATGTTTACATTTGGCTTTTAGTAAATTAAGCTTTCATTTCCAACAATTCATGATGACAATTCAAACAATACTCTCGGTTCAAATTGTTTGATGCTCCGCAAACGATACAATGCTTGTGTTCATTTTGTGGTTCATGGACATAAAAATTATACTTAAAACCGTAAAAATGATATACCTTGTCGCCCACGCTGAATTCATCGACGTGGTTTTCTATTTTGCCTACAGTATGCGGGTCTATCCACTTTTGTTCTTTAACTCCTAAAGATTTTGCGATGCATTTTACTGTTTTACCATTTTCTTTTCTTACGGTTAATACAATATCGTTTTTTGTATATGGGTAATGTTTTCCTCCTATCGAATACGTACCTATGTTTGTTTTT
>JAGAKP010000019.1 GCA_017625615.1 Clostridia bacterium | reverse complement strand
CGATTTCTGGCTCGTCAAGAGAAAGATCGTCTATATCGGGAGTTACGATACCGTATCCCGTGCGGTTGACCTCTTCAAGCGCTACTGCTACCTTTGCGTAGCTGTCATTTACCTGCTTAAGCTGACCGAGCAGTGAAAATAATGATCTTTCGTCGGTTATATCGAATCCCGAGTATTCTCCCAACGCCGAATAGAACACCGAATCGGGCACGGCAACGGCAATTACCGCAGACCCGTTTCCGAGATCAACCTTTTCGGTTTTTGCTACACCGCCGCTTTCCGTAGTAAATTCACCGAAAACCTGACGGATTTCACCGGTACGGCGTATTTTCTTAACGGATTTTGTTATTTCATCATACAGTTCTGTTTTAACGCGGCAATTATCGGGAACATCGATCCAGGAGGGAAGTGATATTCTTATCTCGCTTACGGGAAACTCGTACAGCACCGCACGCAAAATGTCCTTTATATCAATCTCCGTCATTTCCGCGCAGTTTACGGGAAGCACGGGTATATCGTATTTTTCTTCAAGCTCCTTCGCAAGTAAAACGGTGCTTTTTTCGTTGGGATATGCACTGTTCAACACGGTAACGAAGGGCTTGCCCGCAGCTTTCATCTCTTTAATAATTCTGCTTTCCGCTTCCGCGTATGCCCCTCTGTCAAGCTCTCCTATGCTTCCGTCGGTGGTCACAACTATACCTATAGTAGAATGATCTGTTATTACCTTTCTCGTTCCCAATTCGGCGGCTTCTTCAAAGGGCATCGGTGTTTCCGACCACGGTGTCATTACCATTCGCTGTGCGCCGTCCTCAATGTGTCCTATAGCACCGGGAACTATATATCCCACGCAATCTATCATTCGCATTCTGAAGGAAACGTTTTCCTCAAGATGAATGTCTGCAGCTTCTTCGGGCACGAATTTCGGCTCTGTTGTCATTACCGTTTTTCCCGATGCAGACTGGGGCATTTCGTCTCTCGCTCTGTCCTTGCGCGCTTCCGATTCCATATAGGGAAGCACCAGAGTATGCATAAATCTGTTTATGAGCGTGGATTTTCCCGTCCTTACAGGTCCTACTACTCCTATATAAATGTCGCCTTCGGTTCTTTTTGCAATATCCTCATATATTGTAAGGTCAGCCATGTTTGATCCTCCCGATAATATTTTCGTTTAATGTTATTCGAAAAAATAAAAGTATATGCCATCTTTGCAAAAAATGTTTGACAAAATCGGTAGTTGGTGTTAAAATTATCTTGTAAATATATGTTTTCGGAGGTGCCCTATGGCAGAATTTAAGAGAATAGGCGTGCTTACTTCCGGCGGCGATGCCCCCGGTATGAATGCGGCAGTCCGTGCCGTTACTCGTCTTGCCTTGTATAAGGGTGTTGAAGTTTACGGTATCTATAACGGATATCAGGGTCTTATCGACGGTGAGATCAAGCCTCTCGGCGCAAGAGACGTTTCTTATATAATCAATCGCGGCGGTACCATGCTTTATACTGCCCGCTGTCCCGAGTTCAAAACCAAGGAAGGCGTGCAAAAGGCGGTTGCAAAGGCACGTGAGTTCGGCATTGACGGTATCGTTACCATCGGCGGTGACGGAACCTTCAGAGGCGCTGTTGATCTTACCGATGCGGGCATTCCCTGTATAGGCATTCCCGGTACCATTGATAACGATATCGCTTCTACCGAAATGACCATCGGATTCGATACTGCTATGAACACCGTAGTAGACCTTGTCGATAAGCTTCGCGATACCAGTGAAAGCCATTCGAGATGTACCATCGTTGAGGTTATGGGCAGAGATGCAGGCGATATAGCTCTTAATACCGCCATAGCCGTCGGCGCAGTTACTACCGTCATCAAGGAAATTCCTACCGATTTTGACCACGTCTTTGAAAAGATGATCGAAGCGCGCAAAGCAGGTAAGCGTAATTTTATTATTATCACTGCCGAGGGTATGGGCCACGAATACGGCGAGGAGCTGACACAGCTTATTGAGCAAAGAACGGGTATTGAGGCTCGTTTTGCACGTCTTGCCCATATTCAGCGCGGCGGTAGTCCTACCTTGCAGGACCGTGTGCTCGCAACCAAAATGGGCTGCGCTGCCGTTGAAAGCCTTGTTTCCGGTCAGATGAAAAGGGTCGTTTGCCAGCGGCATAACAGCATAATTACTATGGATATTCACGATGCACTTCAGGTAGATAAGCTTATGAAGGGCAAGCTTTCCCGCGAAGAGCAGGATAAGATCCCTCCCAACGTTATGTACGATATGAAGAAGATCGTTGCGGAAAAGGAAGCTTACAAACAGTATCTTAACTATATTATCGACCATATTACTCTCTAATTACAGTAAAAACAGACAGCCAAACTGCTGTCTGTTTTAATATGAAAGGAGGTGCCTTTTTGAAAAAAGCGGTCTCTATTCTCGTTTTTATACTCGTTTGCTTGGTTATTATTTCTTGTGCGTCTGTACAAGAGGTTTCTGTAGATGATATTTCCGACATCTCTGTTGAAGATGTTTTTTCGGAAATCTCTTTCGAAATCAGCGAAGAATCTGCCGAAGAAAACGAGAGCAGTGAAGCTTCTGATTTTGAGGAGCAGGTATCCGAAGAAGAAACTGTAGCTCCCGAGAAAACTCAGCAGGCATTGCTTGCACTCTCGGAAGCCTTTACGGCAGAGCACGTTTTTGTATACGATCTTAATAATGAAAGCTTCTTATTTGAAAAAGGCACTGACGTTAACATAATACCCGCAAGTGTAACAAAATTGCTGACAGCGCTCTATGCCTTGGAAACAGCGCCTGTCGATATGACCGTTACGCCTTCGGACGAATTGTTTTTACTTAATCCTTATTCTTCCGTTGCCGGATTAAAGTTTGAGCACACCTTTACCATTGAACAGCTTATTGCCGCGATGCTGCTTCCTTCCGGTAATGATGCAGCGTATACCGTTGCGGCTGCAACCGCGCGGTATAAGGAAAATAATCCGTATCTTAACGGTAAAGAGGCGTTGGACAGCTTTATTTCGGCAATGAACGAATACGCGAGAGGGATAGGCTGTACCGGCACCGTATTCACGGTACCCGACGGTCTTGCGGGAGATGAGCATTATACCACCGCTCACGATCTTGTTATTATCGCAAAGCACGCTTTGGAAAACCCCGTAATTGCAAAATATATGGCGATGCCCGAATACTCCTTTACCTCTGTAAGCGGACACAGCTTTACGTGGAAAAACACAAACGCTCATCTAAACTCCGCGTCACCTTATCATTCTGCCTGCGTTACCGGAATGAAAACGGGTACGTTAGGAAAATATTCGGTTATGGTAAGCGCAGATATCAGCGGAAATACTTATATTATCGGTATTTTTGATGCACCCTCTCACGATGCAAGGTATATTGATTCTTATAAGATAATTACCGCTCTTACAGAAGCAACACAATAAATTAACAGCACGGAAATTTCCGTGCTGTTTTAAGTTTAATCTATATATTTTCTGGGTACTCTGTTTTTAACGGAGCAAACTATTTCGTAATTAATGGTATTTGCCAAAGCCGCAAGACGGTTTACGTCTTCGTTATTCTCGAATACGACTACCTCGTCGCCAACCTTGCAGTCACAACCCGTAACGTCAGCCATACAAAGGTCCATACAAATGTTTCCGATAACAGGAACGTCCACGCCGTTTATACGCAAGGTAGCCTTTCCGGATAAAACTCTCGAAAGTCCGTCAGCATATCCTATGGAAACGACAGCTTTTTTTATCCTTCCCGCGGGGCGGTAGCTTCTTCCGTAGCTTACTGTATCATTTTCATCTATTTCGGAAACAGACGAAACTCTGGAAACCAACTTCATAGCGGGAATAAGCTTATCATCCACCGTTTCGGCAGAAGGGTAAAGTCCGTAAAGAATTATTCCGGCGCGAACCATATCAAGCTGCATTTCGGGATAATTTATAATTCCCGCACTGTTACAGCAATGGCGTGTGCCCACCTTTATTCCGTCTGCTTCAAGCTTGTTGAGAAGAGAATAAAAGCTTTCGTACTGTTGCCTTGTAAAATCGCCGCTCGGGCTGTCACTTTCGGCAAAATGGGTAAATATTCCGTCAATGGTAATATTATCAAGCTCGTGTATTTTCCTGATTTCCTCGGAGGCTTTTATGGCATCCTCGGGCTTGTGGCAGTATAATCCGAGTCTGCTCATACCCGTGTCTACCTTGACGTGTACCTTGATCTTTGCGCGCTTTGATAAAGCGCAGGCGTATTTGTAACCGTCCACCGTTTGAGTGAGACTGTATTTCTCCAGCGTTTCAGCATAGCTTTCATCCGTTATTCCGAGTATAAGAATGTTACCCTTAACTCCGCCTTCGCGCAAGACAATGGCCTCTTCAACGCACGCAACCGCAAATTCGGTGGCACCGTGTTTTTCAAGGGCGTGGCATACCTCAATAGCACCGTGACCGTACGCATCCGCCTTGACGACAGAAAGCAATTTCGTGTTCGGAGCAAGCTTATTCTTTATATGATCGTAATTAGAAATTACAGCACCGAGGTCAATGATCGCCTCAACTCTTTTTTTGCTCAATCCGTTTCCTCCGATATCAGTACGGTGTATTCAAAAACGCCGTTTTCCGTTTCCGCTATAAGCGTATCTATCCTTTCGGCATCTTTATTATAATACACCAAAAAACGCCAACTGTCAATAAGCAAAGCGTAAGCGCCGTCATCAGTGGTAACCGCTGAATCGGAAGAATTTTCAAAAGCGCTGTAAAGCCCGTGAAAAGCCTTTAGGTGCGGCATATCATGCGGTTGTGTTTTCAAGGAAAACCCGCCGTAGGTGATTATACAGCCGGATTTGGCAAAGCAAACGCGCATACCATTATAATTTCCGCTTAAATAAGTAAAAACATCTTTTTCCGTGTTGTATTCGTACTCGGTTTCCATATATTTAAAGCGCACCGTTTCCTGACTGAAAAAATCCAATATATTCTTTTGTGAATTTGCCTTGCAGGAGCAGGTCAGCAGGCATAGCAGAAGACACGAAAGAAAAACGAAAAGCTTTTTATACAAAAATACACCTCTCCTTTTTTGGAGAGGCGTTAAATTTTTATCCCAATATTTTACCGATCACCTTCGGAAGATCGGAAGGCAGCACTCCGTGTAATCCGTACTGCTCGGCAAGCACGTTTGCAGCTTTCCCGTGTGCATATACCCCGATGACAGCGGCGGTATGACAGTCGTAGCCTTGTGCAAGCAGAGAGCCTATAACTCCCGCAAGCACGTCACCGCTGCCCCCCTTTGCAAGTGCCGAAGAACCTGTTTCATTAATAACGGTTTTGCGGTCGGGTGTTGCTATCACAGTATTATGCCCCTTGAGAACGACGGTGCAGTTGAACAGCCGCGAATACTCCTCTGCGTAACCAATACGGTTTGCGTTTATTTCAGTAACATCAATTCCGGTAAGCCGTGAAAACTCCATAGGATGAGGAGTTAAAACTATATCGGACTTTGCCTCTCTCAGTAAATCCTTATGCGCTGAAAGAAAATTTATTCCATCCGCATCAATAACCGTTGGGATTACCGTGCTTTTTATTATATCCGCAAGCATTTCTTTGTAGCAATCTGAAATTCCGCAACCGATAACTGCCGATTGCGCGACTGTCTTTGAAAAATCTTCAGGCAGGCAGTTAATGACCTCGGGCAGCCGCGTTCTTACAGGCGCGCAAGCTCTTTCGTCGGCAAAGAGCTTTACCATACCGCAGCCGCTTCTCAGTGCGCCTTCACAGCACAAAAGGGCGGCACCCGTATATTTACGGCTTCCGCATAATATTTTGACGGTGCCAAAGGTCCCTTTGTGCGAGTCAACGGGACGGCTTTTGATCAAAGAAAGGGGATAATTCATAGTAACACTCCTTTTCTTTATTTTATCATCAAAGCTTTTCCTTGTCAATCCGAATATAATTTTGTATATTTTATTAATTTTATCATCATTCTCTTGCACTTTTTGCGTTTTAAGGATATAATTGGTATATCACCCGAAAGGAAAGCGTAATATGAAAAAATTCATGGCATTTTTCAAAGAACATAGCAGCTTAATAGTTAATTTCTGGATAAATCAGGTGGTTTGGTCCGTGGTAGGTCTTATGATCTCGTGGCCTCTTTCCATGATACTTGATGAGAATAAGAATTATTCTCTGTATATGTGGCTGGTACTCGTATTTACCGCAGGCATTTTCTGCTTCCGCGTATACGATATGCTTAATCAGTTTGGACTTAAGTTTTCTATAAGAAAAAACAATCCTGCGTATACAAGCGAATCCATTCCTTCGGATTCCTTCGGATTAAAAATAGCCCTTATCGGATACGCTCCCACGATCTTGCTTGTATTGCTGTATGCAATATTCTTCCTTGTCGGCTTTGACGGCGGCACGCCTGTTATGGTATCTATTCTGTATATCGTTCCCGTTCATTCCTTCTATAACGCAGGATTTCTTGCTCTGTCCGGCGTGGCAGAGGGATGGCGCTTACTGTATACCGTACTTTCTCTTGCGCCCGCTATAGTTTTCTGCTGGCTCGGTTATTATCTCGGTGTACGCGACAAGGGCGTTATTGCAAGAGAAAAGGCAAGTAAAGAATAATATAACTTACGTTTTCATATTGTTTCTCGAAGGAGAGGAGCAGTATGGATCGTTTTTCGGATAAGAAAGCCACACTTTTCGTTTTGGCGCTTCTTTGTCTTGGCTTGGTGGCTTTTTTCTGCTTTGCTATGCTTTTCACGGCGGCGGGCTATAATACTTTTTCTTTTTCTGATGCTGTCAACAGCCCCGCATCATCAAAAGAGAAGCCTGTAATCGTTATAGATGCGGGCCACGGCGGAGAGGATCCGGGTGCCGTTATCGGCAACGTACGTGAAAAGGATATAAACCTTGCCGTATCAGCGTATCTTGGTGAGCTTTTTGAGTCTTGCGGGTATAAAACCGTTTATACGCGCACTGAGGATAAAATGCTTTACGAAGCAGGTCAGGAAAACAGAAAAAAGCATTTTGACCTTTACAACCGAGTTGCCATAGCGTCTGAATATGATAACTGCATTCTTTTGAGCATTCACGTTAATCGGTTTTCTTCACCGAAATACAGCGGTCTTCAGGTTTTCTTTTCGGATAATGATCCGCAAAGCGGGATACTTGCCAAGCATATTCAAGACCGTATACGTGTGCTTCAGCCTCAGAATAACAGATTATCAAAAAACAGCGGAAGCAGTATATATCTGCTGAATAAGTTTGACGGAATCGGTGTTCTTATAGAATGCGGTTTTATTTCAAACGACGTTGAACGCGAAAAACTTTGTAACGATGAATACCTGCGACAATTATCATTGAATATTTTCGTCGCGGTTTCTGAATATATTAACGGAGAAATCAAGTGAAAACAAATTACGTATGTACCGCTTGCGGATATTATTCCTCAAAATGGTACGGAAAATGCCCCGAGTGCAACGAATGGAATACCTTTGAGGAGCAGGCTGTAGAGAGCACCGCTCCCGTTAAAGCCACTGTTAAAAGGCGTAAAAGCTACGATACGCCGCCTTCCGTTTCCAAAGCGAAGCGCATATCTGAGATTGGCGTTGCCAATGATCGACGCTTTTTGACCGGTATCGGTGAGTTTGACCGCGTTCTTGGCGGCGGCTTGGTAAAGGGAAGCGTTGTTTTGCTTTCCGGTGAGCCCGGTATCGGTAAATCCACCTTGCTTTTACAGCTTTGTCAAACCGTGGGTACCAACGGCTCCATCCTTTACGTCAGCGGCGAGGAATCTCCTTCTCAGATCAAGATCAGAGCCGAAAGGGTAGGGGTAGACACCGAAAATCTGCGCATACTCTGTGAGACCAATATTTCTTCTGTCATTCCCGAAATGGTAGGTATACAGCCTGATATAGTTATTATCGACTCGATACAGACTATGTATGATGAAGACGTTGCATCTTCTCCGGGAAGCGTAACTCAGGTAAAGCAAACTGCGCTTGCCCTTATAAATAAAGCTAAAGAGGAAAATATTTCCATAATTCTGGTCGGTCACGTCAACAAGGACGGCGCCATCGCGGGTCCCAAGGTATTGGAGCATATGGTTGATGCGGTCCTTTACTTCGAGGGCGACCGTCAGCACGCATACCGTATTATACGTGCCGCTAAAAACCGCTACGGCTCTACCAACGAGATCGGCGTATTTGAAATGGTAGACGACGGACTTGCAGAAGTCGAAAATCCTTCGGAAATGCTGATGGCGCAACGGCCCGTAAACGTATCGGGAAGCTGTGCCGTATGCGTGGTCGAGGGTATGAGACCTATTATTACCGAAATTCAGGCTCTTGCAACGCCTACAGTTTATCCTTCTCCGCGCAGACTTTCGGCGGGATTGGATTATAACCGTGTTTCCTTGGTGCTTGCCGTGCTTGAAAAAAGACTTGGTATACGTTTTTCCACAACGGACGTTTACCTGAACGTCGCAGGCGGCTTGCGTCTTGATGACCCATCCTGCGATGCGGCTATTGCAATGGCTCTTATATCTACTCAAAAGGATCTTCCTATTCCCGAGGATCTTATCGTATTTGGCGAAATAGGTCTTGCAGGTGAATGCCGTTCCGTAACGGGCGTAGAACAGCGTATAAACGAAGCAGAGCGTCTCGGCTTCAAGCGTATAGGACTTCCCAAAAAGTCGCTGGAGCGTATCAAAAAGCGCACAAGACAGATCGAGCTTTGTCCGATACGAAGCGTGTACGATCTGTTGAAGCTTGCTGAAAACTAAAAGCATTAAAGGGACAACCTGTGGTGGCGGATAGATATCCCGTTTCACATATACAGTTGTCCTTTTTGCATATTCCGTTATCGTTATAGGGACAAGATTGATTGCAAGGTATTTCCATTTGCTTTTCACCTCGCAAAAATAATTCCCGTTTTGGAAACAATTTATTCATATTTTGGTCTTTGTAAATATAGGTAATATAAGTTATGAAATTATGTCAACCAAATTTGCCGATAAATAAAGTAAAAAGCGTATTTATATCCGCAATAATGCCCGATATAATCAAAGAAAATTTGCGCAATATGGGTATAGAAACCGTAGATGCACCACCTTGCAAAACACTTAATTCGGAGCTTGCTTATCATCCTGATATAGTGCTCAATAATCCCAAAATCGGCATATGGTATTCGGCGGGTGATATAAATATGAACAAATTGTTAACAAAAGGGGCAGCGGTTTTAAATGATAAATATCCCAATGATTGCTTGTATAATTGCTTTACGATCGGTAATACGCTGTACGGCGGCCGCGCCGTTGCGGAGGAAATAGTAAAAGAATGTAAAAACAGAATAGTAGTTGCGCAGGGATATACAAAATGTTCAACTGTAACGCTCAGTGAGACCGACTTCATAACATCGGATCCGTCCGTATACAAAGTGCTGGCATCGGAAGGAAAAAACGTGTTGAAAACCACCAATGAAGGAATTTTGCTTAACGGCTTTTCCTGTGGATTTATAGGCGGCTGTACAGGAGTACTGGGCAATAAAATTCTGGCAGTAACGGGTAAGAAGGAATTACTGGGAGATTATCAAAATATAAACAGCTTTTGCAAAAACATAGGCTATAGCGTAATATCGTTATCATCGGAACAGCCGTACGATTACGGCGGAATACTGCCGATCACAGAAGAGGACTGTTAAAATACAGATGAGGAATACGATTAAAATACCGATATCACCGTTATTTTTTTTGAAAACTCCGCTTATCGCAGCAATAGACACATTTTCAGCATTTTCCTTTGTTTACTCCTTCCCTAAATTATACAAAATTTTCATTTTGTATAATTTATAATATGTTCAGAGGGGGCAGAAACCATCACGTTCCCCCAATAAACAACGTACCGCCGAGGCTTTTTATGAGCTTAGGCGGTAGTTTTTTATAGTATCAGATTTGTTATTATGCCGGTAATCACGCCGCAAACGTACAAAACGGCAGTAAGTACAAGGTTTTCCTTAAGGTTTTTGTTGGTCTTGAAAAGAACTATTACCCCAATTCCCGCGTTAACGCAAAGTCCCGATATGAGCTGACCAACAGACAGCGCGTTTTCGACGTAAAGATCGGTCAGTAAAACCGAAGCGGAGCAATTAGGAATGAGACCCACGAGACCTGCAACCAGCTCGCCTACCACGGGAGTCGTTATCATAAGGCTTTGCAGTTTATCTTCCCCGATAAGCTCAATAATTATGTTTAATCCGCAGGTCACCATAAATACTATTGCAACTATCTTTAACGTATGCTTTAGTGCTGAAAGAAAAATTCCGTCGTGTTCGCAGTGACAGTTCTCTTCTTCACACATATGTTCGATCGTTTCGGATTTTTTGCGTCTATAGAGAGCATCTGTAATAAAACCGAACAGCGTACCGGATACAAGCTTAATAAGGAGGATTATACTGACTTCCTTTGCCGGAACCGATGCGGATATCAAAATTGGAAGCATCTCATCCGATGTAGCCAGAAAAACGGCTATCAGCGTTCCGGTAGACACGGTACCCACTGCAAAAAGCGAAGCTGCAGCACCGGAAAATCCGCATTGCGGTATAAGACCTATAAGTCCTCCAAGAAGAGGACCTGCTTTTCCCGATGCGGAAATTATTTTTTTTGCCTTTTCACCTGCTTTATGTTCAACGAATTCTATTACCAAATACGTTAAAAACAATATCGGCAGGATCACCAGCGTGTCTTTCGCTGCGTGGATCACCGAGTGAAGCATTTATCTTCTCCTTAATTTAAACTTCCCTGCCCCTGTTAAAACAGAGGCAGGGTTTTTGAAATTATTACTTAATTTCGTGAATGTTTACGTGATATTTAGCGTTTGCTGCAGCTGCAACTGCCTGAGCAACCTTGTCGCCCTCGTTTCTCTTTTCAAAGAACTTGGTAGCAACCTGATCAAACAGAGCGTAGGTAAGAACGTCTTCTTCCTGCTTTGCGTACTGAGCGCACTTTTCACGGAGAGTATCAAGCTCGGGCTTGAGATTATCAGCGGGACGGCAAGTGATAGCCTGCTCATCGCCGATTATCTTCTTTCTGAATGCGGGATCAATATCAACGGGAGTCTTACCGTAATCACCGCGGATAACACCCTTGAATTCCTTGGTAACGGTCTTGTAGCGCTCGCCCATAAGAACGTTAAATACTGCCTGAGTACCAACGATCTGAGAAGTGGGAGTTACGAGAGGAACCTGACCTGCGTCAGCGCGTACTCTGGGAACCTCTTCAAGAACCTCCTGAAGCTTGTCAGCCTTTCCTGCCTGCTTAAGCTGGGAGAGAAGGTTGGAAAGCATTCCGCCGGGAACCTGATAAATAAGGCCGTTTACGTTAACCTTGAGCATCTTGGGATCAAGCTGACCGGAAGCGATGTACTTTTCACGGAGAGTGTTGAAGTGCTCAGCAGCCTCGTTGATCTTGTTAAGATCAAGTCCGGTGTCAAAGGGAGTGCCCTGGAAGGTAGCGACGATAGGCTCCGTAGGAGGCTGAGAGGTACCGCCCGCAAGAGGAGAAAGTGCGGTGTCTACTACGTCTACCCCTGCTTCAACCGCCTTCATGATGGTCATGGAAGCGATACCTGCGGTATAGTGGGTGTGAAGCTGTACGGGAATGTTGCAGATGGACTTGATAGCGGTTACGAGATCGTATGCATCGTAAGGCTTGAGCAGACCTGCCATATCCTTAATACAGATAGAATCTGCGCCCATTTCTTCAAGAGTTTTTGCATATTTTGCAAAGTATTCGTTGGTGAAAACTTCGCCGGTGGTATAGGAAAGACAAGCCTGAACGTGTCCTCCCTCTTTCTTGGTTGCGTTAATAGCGGTCTTAAGATTTCTGGGATCGTTAAGAGCATCAAAAATTCTGATGATATCGATACCGTTTGCAACAGACTTCTGTACGAAGTATTCAACGACGTCGTCTGCGTAGTGTCTGTAGCCGAGAATGTTCTGACCGCGGAACAGCATCTGGAGCTTGGTGTTCTTTACGTGGTTGCGGATGGTGCGGAGTCTCTGCCAGGGATCCTCGTTAAGGAAACGAAGGCAGGAGTCAAAGGTAGCGCCGCCCCAAGCTTCAAGAGAATGATAACCAACCTGATCGAGGATCTCCAATGCGGGGATCATTTCTTCGGTGGTCATTCTGGTAGCTATAAGTGACTGGTGAGAGTCACGAAGAATTGTTTCGGTTATTTTAAGAGCCATAATAATTACCTCCGATTATCTGAAAATGGTGAGGAATACGCCTGCGGCTACGGCAGAGCCGATAACGCCGGAAACGTTGGGACCCATTGCGTGCATGAGCAGGAAGTTGGAAGGATTAGCCTTCTGACCTACTGTCTGAGAAACACGGGCAGCCATAGGAACTGCGGATACACCTGCAGAACCGATAAGAGGATTGATCTTGCCGCCTGTAAATACGTACATTATCTTGCCGAATATTACGCCTGCCGCAGTTGCGAAGGAGAATGCACAGAGACCGAGTACGAGAATACCGAGGGGGCTGGTAAGAATTGTAGAGAAATTGCTGAGATCAAGAGAACCGAAGAATGCGTCTGCGGTAGCGGTCGCACCAACGGAAACGCCGAGAAGAATGGTAACGATATTGCAAAGCTCGTTCTGCATAGTCTTTGCGATTCTGTCGACAACGCCGCTTACCTTTGCAAGGTTACCAAGCATAAGGGAACCGATAAGAGGAGTAGCGTCGGGAAGGATCATACAGATAACCAGACAGGAAACTACGGGGAAAAGTATTTCCTCGGTCTTGGAAACGGGACGAAGCTGTTCCATCTTTACGGAACGCTCTTTCTTTGTAGTGAGCATCTTCATAATGGGAGGCTGGATAAGAGGAACCAGTGCCATATATGAGTATGCTGCAATAGCGATCGCGCCGAGAAGATTGGGAGCAAGCTCTTTGGTTACGAGTATTGCGGTAGGACCGTCAGCACCGCCGATTATGCCGATAGCTGCAGCTTCAAGAGAGGAGAAGCCGAGAAGCATAGCGCCGATGAAGGCAGCGAAAACGCCGAACTGAGCAGCTGCGCCGAGGAGCAGACTCTTGGGGTTAGCAATAAGAGGCTTGAAGTCGGTCATAGCGCCTACGCCCATAAAGATAAGGCAAGGATAAATACCGAGCTTAACGCCGAGATAGAGATAGTCAAGCAGACCGCCGTGGGCTGCAAGCTCACCCCAGTTAATATTGGCACTTGCTTCCTGAACGAAGTAATTCATATGGAAGATCTCGCCAACGGGAATGTTGGTAAGGAACATACCGAACGCGATAGGCAATAAGAGCAGAGGCTCAAACTTGAACTTGATGGCAAGAACCATAAGCGCAAAGGAAATGAGTATCATCACTATGGAACCCCAAGTGAAGTTCTCTACTCCGAAAGCAGATGCGTTAAGTATACCCAAAATAGTTTCAAGTATAAACATCTGTCAATCTCCTTTATATCTCAAAAAGAAATTAACCGATAACGAAAAGAAGATCGCCGGAGTTAACGGAAGCGCCTTCGTTTGCGGAAACGGAAGCAACTGTGCCGTCAACGGGAGAAACGATATCGTTTTCCATCTTCATAGCTTCGATAACGCAAAGTACGTCGCCGGACTTAACAGTCTGACCTGCCTTTGCCATAACCTTGAGTACGGTGCCGGGCAGAGGTGCGGTGATCTTTTCGCCGCCTGCTACGGGAGCTGCTGCGGGAGCAGGAGCAGCTGCGGGAGCTTCTACGGGAGCAGGAGCTGCAACGGGAGCTGCAGGAGCTGTAACGGGAGCTGCGGGAGCTGCCGCGGGAGTGTAAACTACGTTGGGATTTGCGTCCTCAACGACTACTTCGTATTTTGTACCGTTTACGGTAATAATGTACTTTTTAGCCATTTTTGTTCTCCTTAATTAACCTTTGTAATTGAAATAACGTCGAACGCACAATCGCTTTCGCCTCTTGCGGCTGCGATAGCTGCGGTTGCAACAGCAACTAATTCATCTTCATTGTTCGCTGCAGCGGGAGCGGCTACAGGAGCGGCTGCGGGTGCAGGAGCAGAAACTTTTTTAACAGGCTCTTCGGGTGCTTTTCTGGATTTTCTTGCGAATATCAACTGGAATAAGTAAAGAATAGCCATGAGCACGATAAGAACCGAGAATACCACGATCATACCTACCAGAGCTACTTTACCGCCGTGAACCAGTCTTTCCAAAAGCGTTCCTTCGCCGCGTCCGATAATTTCAAATATCGTGTCGGCGTTTTCTGCAACAGAGCTTTCTGTTTCGGAAACTTCCTGTGCGGGCACAGACTCTTCTTCGGCAAAAGCAACGACGGACGTCATAGCTATTACCGTGATCAAAGCAAGCAGAACACACACAAGCTTTTTGCAGTTGAATGACAAGATACGTACACTTCCCTTCCGGACAGAATTATTTTACTTTTCCATTCTATCCCATTTTATTTACAATGATTATAATACACTGTATCTGCGAAAAAATCAATACAAATTTTACAACATATTGTATTTTTTGTAAAAAGCACTTGTCGGGAACAAAAAGTTGTGATAATATATTGTAAAATTTACACAAGGCGGTATTGTTTTATGCGTGAACTCGAACATACTATTGATCATATCCTTCTTACAGAGCAACAGATCCAGGACAGAGTAAAGGAGCTTGCAGAGCAGATTTCCAAAGATTACGAAGGAAAACAGCTTCTTCTCGTAGGTATTCTCAAAGGCTCCATGCCCTTTATGGCAGACCTTATGCGTTATCTCACCGTTAATGCAAAAATTGACTTTATGAGCGTTTCCTCTTACGGCGACGGAACCGTTTCCAGCGGTCAGGTTCGTATAATTCTTGACCTTAACAAGCCTATCGAGAATTATGACCTTCTTATCGTTGAGGATATCCTTGACAGCGGCGCCACTCTTGCTTATATCAAGGAATGGCTCAGCATCAGAAAGCCTCGTTCCTTTAAGATCGCCACCCTGCTTGATAAGCCTGCACGCAGAAAAGCAGATATCACCGCCGATTACAGCGGCTTTGAGATTCCCGACGCTTTCGTTGTAGGCTACGGTCTTGACTATGCCGAGGACTACCGCAACCTTCCCTATATCGGAATCCTTAAACCTGAGGTTTACGAAAAATAAAATTAAAGCACAGAAACCCTTCGGCTTCTGTGCTTTTTGTCGGGGTCCCCACGAAGCCGTAAGGCTTCGCGGGGTGATTTCATATCTTTTTCATTATAACGTGGTTAAAGAACGCAACGTCACGAAGGGCTTGTACAGATTCTGCGGTACATTCCAGATCATACATTTCCTCTATCCAACCGTCTTTTGTCTTTATCTCATTGTTCTGCAATCCGTAAAAGGTACGTATACCGAATACGTTTTTAATATCAAACAGATTCTCGCAGTATTCCGCAAGCTCTTCTAAGGTATACTCGTTTATTTCACCGAAATTTACCGATATACCCTTTTCTCCCTCAAGCAGTGACATCGCCTGCTTCGTATCACATTCAAATACTGCTTTTTGCATTATCTTTCCGCACGTGTTGTGCTTTATTATCGACAATACGCCTTCAGGCTTAAGTAAGCGGTGAAATTCATTGAGTACGCTTTTTCTGTCGTCGACGTATTCCAGTACGTTGTGACAGATTATAACGTCATAAGAGCAGCCTTTAATATCCGATAATTTTTCCAAACTGCCGCAAATTTGCTCGTATTCGTTTTCTTGTTTTCTGTATGCCAATATTTCTTCGTTGGGTTCGATTGCGGTAACGATATTGTTCTTCGCAAGAGCATCTGCGGTTATTCCTAATCCGCTGCCGAAATCGAGAATACGCTTATTTTCAAAATCTAAATTGTGAAGCGCAAGCTTATAGAAGAGCTTGCCCCACGGAGCTTGGGTGTATTCCAGATATCCCTTAACGTTCATTTACGCCTCCACGGTAGGTTTTGTCTATTTTAGCACTATTTTTACGGTATTTCAACGTGTTGGTTGAAAATATCTTTTTCTTTTGACAAAAGGCAGTATTTATGTTATATTAATTTGATGAATTTTTTAGGAGTGCGTAATGGCTGTTCTTGATGTAAGAGACGTTAAACTGTCATACGGTATTGAGGATATTCTGAAATCGGTATCCTTCACAGTCAATAAAGGCGATAAGATCGGCGTTACGGGTGTTAACGGCGCAGGAAAGTCGTCCCTTTTTTCAATAATCTGCGGTACTCTTACCCCGTCGGGTGGTAATGTTTATATTTCAAAGGATATTACCATCGGTCTTTTGCGTCAGCAGACGGAAAACGATTTTTCCGATGAAACCGTAAACGAATATGCGTTAAGTGCATTTTCATATCTTTCGGAAATGGAAAAGCGTATCGAGGAGCTGTCCTTACAGCTTGACGGCGGTGAAGCTCACGTTATTAAGGAATACACTTCCCTGTCCGACAGATTTTCCGCTCTCGGCGGCTACGATTACAAACAGCGTACCGCGGCTATGCTTGGAAGATTTGGCTTTTCGGGCGAGGATCTTTTCCGTCCCGCACGGCTTCTCAGCGGCGGACAAAAAACGAGGCTCAGCCTTGTCAATCTGCTTTTGCGTGAGCCCGATATCATTCTTCTTGACGAGCCCACCAACCATCTTGATATTCCCGCCATCGAATGGCTTGAGGGTTACGTTAAGCAATCTAAAAAGACCTTCCTCATTATATCTCACGATAGATATTTTCTTGACCGCGTCACCAACAGAACTCTTGAGCTTGAGAATGGTGTGTCCTGCATCTACGACGGCTCCTATTCCCTTTTCCGCGAGAAAAAAGATAAGCTTCGCGAAGATCAGATGAAAGCTTATCTTTTGCAGCAGAAGGAAATAAAGCGTCTGGAGGCGTTCATAGAACAGCAACGCCGTTGGAACCGCGAGAAAAACATTATCGCTGCCGAAAGCAGACAAAAAGCCATTGACCGTATGGTGAAGATAGAACGTCCTCAGGATAAGCCCAAGGGGATCTCCTTCTCTCTATCTGGCACAAACGCAAAAGGATACGACGTGCTTTCAGTGCGCGGCATTTCCAAAAGCTTTCCGGGACACAAGCTGTTCAAAGACCTTTCCTTTGAAGTAAAGCAAGGCGACAGACTGTTTGTTCTCGGTGAAAACGGAACCGGAAAATCAACTCTTATAAAGATACTCACCGGACGCGAATATGCGGACAGCGGTGTTTTCGAGTTGGGATATAACCAAAAGATAGGCTACTATGATCAGGAACAGCAGCTGCTGGACGATTCTTCCACCGTGTTGGAGGAACTGTGGAGCGAATATTCCAATCTGACGGCAACTCAGGTAAGGTCTGCTCTTGCAAGGTTCGGCTTTATCGGAGACGACGTGTTCAAAAGCGTTTCCGTACTTAGCGGCGGCGAGCGTGCAAGGCTTTCTATATGTAAAATGATAATGACCGGAGTTTCCCTCCTCGTCCTTGACGAGCCTACTAACCACCTCGATATGGATTCCAAGGAAACTCTCGAAAACGCTCTTCGTGAATACGACGGTACCGTTATAGCCGTTTCTCACGACAGATATTTTATTTCCGCGCTTGCAGGCAGAATACTTGAGTTAAGCCATTCAAAGGGAGCGACGATGTACCGTTGCGGATACGACGAATATCTTGCAAAACGCACCGCCTCACAACAGAGTGATGCTACCCCCACAGAAACGGCGGCAACGGAAAGCAAGCTTACCTACGAGCAGGAAAAGCGCGATAAGAACCGTAAGCGTTCTATTGAAAGGCGTTTGCCCCTTTTGGAAAAACGCGCTTTGGAAATAGAGAAAGAGCTTGAGGAGATCGTCCTTCGCGAGCAGGAATGTCAGACCGATTACGAGGAGCTGGCGAAGCTTTACGAAAAACGCTCTGCCTTGGAGGATGAGCAAATGGCTGTTTTTGAGGAACAGCTTGAGCTTGAGGAAGAATATAAAAAATATTCGGAATAAACCAAAATGCTTCTTAATAAAATGTAGCAAAAACAATATTAAGGAGCATTTTATATGTTTATCTACACTCTCAAAGCGACGAACATTAAGTTTTTTGCCGCGCTTATGCTGTCTGCGGCGGTGCTTATAACAGTTGTTACCGTTATACCCGTGTACGATTCGGCAGGACAGGTAGCGGCGGCAAGTGTGAATTATTCGGGAATAAAGACCGAAGACGACCGTTTGGAATTTTTGCGCGGCTTCGGATATGAGGTCGAGACTACGCCCATTGAAGTTGAGGAAGTGGAAATTCCCGCAGAGTTTGACAGCGTTTATACGAAGTATAACGATATTCAGCGCTCCCAAGGTCTTAATCTGCGAAAATACCGCGGAAAGACCGCTACGCGATATACGTACCGTGTAACGAATTACGAAGGCTACGAAGGCACGGTTCTCGCTTCATTAATAATATATAAGAACAAAATCATTGCGGGCGACGTTTGCGGAATAGACGCCAACAGCTTCGTGCACGGATTTGTAAAGGACGGTAACTGATAAAATGTCGGAAGTATATAATGAAAGAATAGATAAGATCTTTTCTGCTTTAGGGCTTTTGTCCCGCAAGGATTGCTCACGCGCCGCCAAAGCGGGGAGGATAACCGTAAACGGTACGACCGAAAAATCACCTGCCCGCAAGGTGACGCAAGACGATACTTTGTGTCTTGACGGTGAGAGGGTCGTTTATTCGAAATATATGTATATCTTGTTGAACAAGCCTCAAGGGTACGTCTGTGCGGCGGAAGACGGAAGGTATCCGACGGTGTTTGAGCTGCTGCCGAAGAATTTTGCAAACCTTGGGTTGTTCACCGTCGGCAGGCTTGATATGAATACGACCGGTGTTCTTATTATTACGAATGACGGAGCCTTGTCACACGCTTTGCTTTCTCCTAAAAATAAGGTGTACAAAACATACCGTGCAAAAACAAAATTTCCCGTTTCGGAAAACGACGTTGCGCTCGCTGCACAAGGAATTGCTTTGGACGAAGGCGAGAACGCAATGCCTGCCTTTATTACTTTGGTTGAAGACAGTGTATCGGACGTAAAGGTGTGTGAAGGAAAGTTTCATCTGATAAAGCGCATCTTCCTTGCTTTGCATAATCAGGTGCGTGAATTGGAGCGTATCGACTTTGCGGGAATAGGCTGTTCGGACCTCGAATACGGCGAATGGAGATTCCTTGAAGAAGAGGAGCTCCAACTCCTCAAAAACGCCGTTTTGGGTTAATTTTGGCAAAAATGGCCTTTCTATTATGCAAAATGTATAAAGACGGAGTTAAATTTTTGGGTATTTAAACACTTACATATTTGTAATTTTTTTGTTATTATAACAGAAGAAATTAAAGAGGCAAAATGCCACCCTCAGGAGGTTCTAAATGGCAAGCGTATTATTCAAGCATATTTACAAGAGATATCCCGGCGGAGTTACTGCTGTAAACGACTTCTCCCTCGAGATAAAAGATAAGGAATTTATCATCCTTGTTGGTCCTTCCGGTTGCGGTAAGACCACTACCCTGCGTATGATCGCAGGTCTCGAAGAGATCACCGAAGGCGAACTCTTCATCGACAACAAGCTCGTTAACGACGTAGCTCCTAAGGACAGAGATATAGCAATGGTATTCCAGAACTACGCTCTGTACCCCCATATGTCTGTTTTTGAAAACATGGCATTCGGTCTTAAGCTCCGTAAGGTAAGAAAAGAAGAGATCAAGAAGAGAGTTGAAGAAGCTGCTCGTATCCTTGATATCAGCCACCTTCTCGACAGAAAGCCCAAGGCTTTGTCCGGCGGTCAGAAGCAGCGTGTTGCTCTCGGTCGTTGTATAGTTCGTGAGCCTAAGGTATTCCTTCTCGACGAGCCTCTCTCCAACCTGGACGCAAAGCTCCGTGCAGCAATGAGAACTGAGCTTACAAAGATCCACCAGAGACTCCAGACCACCTTCATCTACGTTACCCACGACCAGGTAGAGGCTATGACCATGGCTACCAGAATCGTTGTTATGAAGGACGGCGTTATTCAGCAGGTTGATACTCCTCAGAACCTCTATGATAAGCCTGTTAATATATTCGTTGCCGGCTTTATCGGCACTCCTCAGATGAACTTCGTTAACGGTACTCTCGTTAAGAAGGATGACGGTCTCTACTTCGACTTCGAGGATTCCGAATTCAAGGTTCCCGAAGACAAGGCGAGCATCCCCGCACTTCAGGAATACGTTGGCAAGGAAGTTGTTGCTGCTCTTCGTCCCGAGCTTATTCACGACGAGCCCATCTACCTTGAAAAGTTCTCTGATTCTATAATCGACGCATACGTTGAGTTTACCGAACTTATGGGCGCAGAGATCTACCTCTACCTCAAGATCGGTGAAGAGACCAACGTTATTTCCCGTGTTTCCAGCCGTTCTCAGGCTAAGCCCGGCGATACCATCAAAGTTGCTATTGATACTACTCATATGCACTTCTTTGATAAGGATACCGAAAGAGTTATCATTCACTAAGCCTTTATTACATAACGGCTCCGAAAAAACGGAGCCGTTTTTCATTTAAATTG
>JAGAKP010000018.1 GCA_017625615.1 Clostridia bacterium | reverse complement strand
GCAACTACCAGAGTCTGAAGAACAGTTACTGCGCTGTTGAAAAATGCCATATATTTTTCCTCCTTGATAGAAAATAGGGTTGGGAGCTTCTATCCCAACCCGTGATTGATTGGTTCTTGAGCTTCCAGCGGCTGATTAGCCGAAGAGACCGGAGAGCAGAGGTACAAGGGTAGTACCGATGAGAGCGACACCGCCACCAGCCATGAGCTGCTTCATACCCTGGGACTTTGCGCCGGGGTTGTCGTTGCCGTAGCCTTCAAGCAGGTTGATTGCACCCCAGATGCCGAGACCTGCGCCGAGAGCGATAACGAGAGTCTGAAGAACGGTTACTGCGCTGTTGAAAAATGCCATATACGTTTCCTCCTGATATTTGAAATGGATTTTGAAATGAAAAAAGCCCTCCGCAATACCGGAGAACCGGTCGGAGGGCAGAAACAACGGGACTATTCAACTGCAATCATATCTATCACCACCACCTTTCAAGGGAAATAGGGTCAATCATCTTTGCCGGTGCGATTCACCAAGCCATCCCTTGCTTTCGCAATCTTCTGGATACGGCTTGTCAGTTGGGCAATCGTTGCACTGATTTCATGCTGATTATCCGCATAGAAGTAGCCATCATAATTGCTGCAAATAGGTTCACCTTTGCTTCGCAGGGAATTGACGATTCTTCTGATTTCTGACCCTTTTACATGAAAAACGGCTTCAAGCGTTTTACTTGAAACCGGATTGTTGGAACCTCTTTAATACTTGGACAGGTATTCACAGAATGTTTCCTCAATATTGAATTGGGGAGTTTTTTCCATTAAGACCCTCCTTTAATCGGCATCGACTACTACAAATTCATCACCTGCCTTTAATTTCAATCTACGACTCAGAAACTGTTCGATGTTGAACTCATTCTTTTTGTCGTAGTCTGATGTGTACTTATAGTTCGGATGCTGTGTCAGATCGTACTTGTCAGACAGAAACGGTCTCACACCACGCAGCTGCAAGATGCACTTACCACCATCCAGAACTGCCAGCTCATCCACAGTAGCAAGGTCTTTCCCCAGCTTCTGATAATTCATGCCGTAGGACGGGCTGTTACCTCTGGTATTTGAGGTGTTGTAGGTGTCGATGGTCTCTTTCCCAAGTGCCTGATTCAGTTCTTTCAACGTGGTCGGTTCAGAACCGCCGAGGAAAATACGGGAATCCATGTTGCCAATGATGGTGTCTGAATTGTCCTTATAAATGGCTTTCAGCTGAGACTGTGCCTGAAGGACGAGACAGGCAGATATTTCACGACTCCGGATGGTCGCAACCAGCTTTTCCAGATTGGGAATCTGACCGATATTTGCCGCTTCGTCAATCAGACAGCGCACATGAACCGGAAGTCTGCCGCCGTACACATCATCTGCTTTCTCACAAAGCAGATTGAACAGCTGGGTATAAATCATGGAGATCAGGAAATTAAAAGTCGCATCCGTGTCCGACATAATCAGGAACAGTGCTGTTTTCTTGTCTCCGAGGGTATCTAACTGCAATTCGTCATAGGCTGTAATGTCCCGGACTTCCTGAATATCGAAGGGAGCAAGTCTCGCACCGCAGGAAATCAGAATACTCTTTGCCGTTTTACCGGCAGCCAGCTTGTACTTCTTGTACTGACGAACCGCAAAATGATTTGGCTTTTTCTTTTCCAGAGCTTCAAACATCAGGTCAACCGGATTCTGGAACTCCTCATCGTCCTCACGCACCTCCATTGCGTTTAAGAACTCAATCAGAGTGGAGAAGTTCTGTTCCTCTACCGGTGCTTCATAGTGGATATAGCCAATCAGAGCGCAATACAGAAGGGTTTCTGCTTTCGTCCAGAACTCGTCACCGGCTTTCCCGTCGCCTTTGGTATTGGCAATCAATGTCGTCACCAGCTTCAGAATATCTTTTTCTGAATGGATATAGGCGAACGGATTGTAGTGCATCGACTTCTTAAAGTTGATGGTGTTGAAAATCTTAATGTTATAGCCATGCTTCAACAAAACATTGCCGCACTCGATGACAATGCTGCCTTTCGGGTCTGTAACCACATAGCTGGAGTGCATCTGGAGAAGATTCGGTTTCAGCCAGAACCTTGTTTTTCCTGAACCTGAACCTCCGATAATCAAAACATTTTTGTTTCTGGCATTGGCAGGATTCTTCGGTCGGTTGGACATCATCAGCCGTTCCGTTTTCGTCAGGATGATGTTGTCCTCAAACTTCGGAGCGGTGAACGGCTCAATGTCTTTGGCTGTACCCCAACGGGCAGAACCATACTCCACATTGTGCCGGTACTTCTTGGCGTTTTTGCTTTTCAGATAAACCGCAAGCCGAAGCCCTGCGCCACAGGCAATTCCCACCAGCAAATCCAGCGGGTAAAAGCTGGGAAGTGGATTGCCCAGAGCAACCGGAAGGACATAAAAAAAGCTGAGGATTTTTGCAGAAGAATCTGCACCCTCAGCCAACCGCCATGCTTCTCCAAGATTCGTTGCAAACAATCCCACCAGAATATACGGGATGTTCAGAATCAGGAGCTTTTTCAAATTGATTCTGTTCATCACAAATCACGCTCCTGTTTCTTTTCCCGAACCTTCCTGGGGATAGCTGCTACCATCTCTTTGAACTTCTTCAGCTGTGCCAGAACGCTCGGTTTCTTATCCTTCGTCAATGACCTTGCCTGATGTTCCTTACAGATAGCATCCAGGGCATCTGCGTCCTTGGAACGGACAAAGACAAGATAACGGGGAGGATCAACAGACTTGTCTTTTCTTACGGCAAAGTCCACACCGTATTTCCTGGCGAGCCTTTCAAAATCCCGGATGCCATCCTTATCAATTTCCACATTGGTGGCACCCTGATTCTGTCCCAGCAGCTGTTTCACGGACTGTTTTCCGTGAACCGCCGTATCTCTGGTTCCTTTTCTCGCCTTGACCTTTTCCCGGTGCTGCAAATATTTGCGAATACCGGCAATGATACTTCGAGCAGTCAGCCTTGTCGTGCTGATTGCCAGATTTATCGTCCTGTTTTCAACTTCTTCCTGCATGAATCATCACCTCCTGCAAGCAGTAGAGTGAATATCATCGTGCCATATCTCTGCGGTCGTAATACAGATTTCCTCTGGCAACATTGGCATGACTGATAATCTTGATGTTACCGGCTTTCTGGTTGTCCAGAGCTTTCTGATACCCGGCTTCGCTCAGATACAGACGGTTTCTCTCGCCTTTCCAGCCAACAGGGGATTCATTGGTCAGCACATCAAAGATAATCATATGCTTTGTGGCTTCATCGAATCTTGCCAGGTCCATATAGGTATGTCCCTGATACTCCTTGGCTCCTGCCTGTATCCTGCGGCGTTCCATCAGCTCTGCAATCGTTGAGCTTCTTTCCATGATGCCTCCTTACAGCGCATCTCGATCAGGGCTGCTCTTGCGTGGGGCAGAGTCAGCCTTGATAGGCGCATCTTCTTTTTTGACCATATCATCGGGCAACGGCAAAGCCATGATACTGCGCCCCATGCGGACGAAGGTTTCAGGCTGATGGAAATGTTCTTCAAACTGCTTCATCAGCTCCGGGGAAAGGGAGGAAAAATCCTCCTCGCCCAAACCGACAACCAGAAAGTCACCGGCGATGATGTCGTAGATCTCGCCGTCTCCGTCCCGCAACGCACGATTCAGGTCTTTCCCCATGATTTTTCCCTCATCGTGCATCACCAATGCGACAGGCTCATTAAAAGGATAAACAGCTTCAATGTCGCCACCGACAGCTTTCTGCAAATCCTCCAAATCGCAGCCGATCTGAACCTGCTGGGGATACATATAGGGCTTTACCAGAAGCACCGTCATGGTTTCTGCCTGTTCCTGCTGAATCTCACGTTCCTCCGTAGTGCCAAACTCAACGCCGGTAAAGTTCTCGGAGTCCAGAATGTACTCGGAATTGTAGTAGGCTGTTCTGACCTGTTCTTCTGCATCAGCACGGGACTTAGCTTCCACCGTTACCGTCTTTTCCAGCGTCTCCGTGATTTTTACATCGTATTCCTTCAAACTTCATTACCTCCATTTCCTCAGATATAAGAAAAGCGGCTATCCATGAACCTGTTACAGTTCATAAATAGTCGCTTCATGTTCCCACTGGGGGACACACATAGATTCCAGTTCCTCGATCAGTTCCTCCGGGGAAAAGAACAAATCCTCCGCATTTTTCAAAATCTTTTTGAAAGCCCGGTACTCCGTCACATAACCGGTATCATCAGACCCGATCAGCATTGACACACAGCGGACAATGGCAAAGTTCATATCCTCCATAAGCCACAGTTCGGTTTCATAGGTGGTTTTGATTTCATCCAAAACCGCCTGTTCCACATCGGAAATAATGAGACAGGCACGCTGGTCAAACAGTTCCATGCCACGGTAATTGAAGCATTTCTCATAGCCACCGGCTACGGAATACTGATATACCGTCTGTGCCGCACCTCTCAATGCGGTGCAAACCTCCGGCAGACACAAACCACCGGCATAGCCGATCTCATCTTCATCATACCCCTCATAATCTTCGGGAGAAAACAGCTCAAACAGCCAGTCGATTGCTTTACTCATTTCTCTTTCGTTAAACATCGGATTCACCTTACCTTTCCATAGATTTCTCTCGTTTCTTCTGCCATTGCTCCAGCAGCTGAATGATTTTATCCTCCATCTGCTTGCTGGTATAGGACTTCGGGAAGTATTTCCGCAGGGAGTCTGTTTTGAATGTCACCCTGTCCAGCTCGCCCTTTTTGACCTCATTCATAATCTCGCACATAGCGTCCAGCGTACACTCGCCCTCCTGTGCGAGTTTTTTGATTCTCTGTGCCTGTGAAAGTGAAGGCGCAGCCTGGGCAAAGTCCATAGCAGAAAGAAAATCCTGCTGTTCTTCTCTTGCCAGATAAGAAAGTTCCACCGCCGGATTAAATTTAATCTGACCGTTATCCACCATATCCAGAAGTTCGGGGATAAGCTCGGTTAAACGAATATAGCGTTGCACTTGTACACGACTATCGCCGCTCTGTTCAGCAACTTGATTTACTGCCCACGACTTCTGCCCAAGTTGGGCAGAAGTTAAATCACTTCTTGCACCTTGATGTTTCAGGGCATCTAACTTCATTTTATAAGCATAGGCTCTTTCACTCGGCAGAATGGTTTCTCTCTGCAAATTCGCATCGACCATCAAAATAATGGCGGCATCATCATCCATATCACGGACGATAACGGGCATGGTTTCTTTCCCGGCAAGCTCTGATGCACGGTGCCGCCTGTGACCGGAGATGATCTCATAACCGCCATCCGGGTCGGGACGGACAATCGCCGGGGTGAGAACACCGAAGTCACGGACGCTTTCAACCGTTTTCATCATATCTTCATCGTCTACCACCCGGAAGGGATGTCCCTCAAAGGGGTGCAATTCAGAAAGCGGAATTTCCTGCACCCGCTCCTGCTGGGCTTCGGCTCGTGACTGGTCGGTAGAGAAAATATCATCGTACCCCTTCAAGCTGATGTTTGCGCCTTTTTTCTGCATTTTTTAACACCTCCTTTGTCAGAACCCGGTAGGCATCAGCGACTTTTCCTTTGGGATCGTGCTTAAAGATACTGGCTCCTTCGGCACTGATTTCCTCTGCACGAACAGAACGGGGAATGTCTGTCTTGTAGACTTTCAGCTTTCCTCCATAACTTTCCCGGATCAGATTGCTGATGTCCTTGGAATAATTGGTTCTGCTGTCCACCATCGTCAGAAGAATACCCTCGATTTTCAATTTTGGGTTGATTTGTCGTCTGACCTTGTTGATGGTTTCCAGCAGCTGTTCCAAGCCCTTTGCCGGAAGATATGCCGCCTGAACAGGGATCAGCACATTGTCGGCAGCTGCCAAAGCATTGACTGTCAGCATACCCAAAGAGGGCATACAGTCCAGAAGAATGTAGTCATAATTCTGCTTGACCGTATCCAGGTACTGACGGAGAATGGTCTCCCGGCTCATGGCATTGACCAGGGAAACCTCTAAGCCTGACAGTTCAATATTGGCGGGCATCAAGTCCACACCTTCCGGGTGATGAAGAATGCCTTCGCCGGGGGCAATCGGCTTTTCCATCATAATCTTTCCCATCATGTCGGAAAGGGTGGGAGATAAGGTATCCGGGTACGGATTTCCCAGACTGACTGTTAAAGAAGCCTGCGGGTCTGTGTCTACCAGCAGAACCTTTTTGCCCTCCATCGCCAGTCCCACACCCAAATTTTCCGTGGTTGTGGTCTTGCCCGTGCCGCCTTTCTGGTTGACTACGGCAATGACGGTTGCTTTTTTCGACAAATATCTTTACCTCGCTTTCTATTCTGTGTATACTGCATTGATTACCACCTCCCTCCAAGTTTCCCCGAAGCCATATCATGCCTGACCTTTGCGTCATAGTGGGCGCTTATGGTGTAGGGGGCATTGTATATCGAAGCAAGTAAATACTGCTTGATATTGCGAACATCGGTTGTGTTCTCTTTGAAAGAACTCATTACAAATCTGATGTGTTCAGAATCCAGCTTCATAAAACTGCTTTTGACAATTTCAATGGGCTTATCATCACTGGCAATTCGTATTTGCTTCCGATTACTGCACATGACTTCAATAATCAAATGCAGAATTAGATCGAGTATCTCATGGTCATACGGATAATCCTGTTTCAGATAGTCCATAGAAAGCTGTTCATAAAAATACTGATAATATCGGGTAAATTCGTCAGTCTCATCGACTTCCTTTCCACAAAAACCGGAAGGAAAGAAAGGATCAGTATCACTAAAATCAATATAATTAGTATCAGTATTATTACCTTGTGCTTTTGACAGTTCTTGAATTGTGTTTTTGACAACTCCAGAATTGTCCTTTTGACAATTCAAGAATTGTCTTTCCACAGAACCGGAAATGAAGTTCTTTACATAGATCAGGTTCGGTTTCCCAAGTCCCTGTCGCTTGCGTTCTATCAGACCGCATTTCTTTTCCAGCTCATCCAGCAGCTTCACCGCTTTCTTTTCAGCACAGCCTAACGCACCTTTGATTTCTTCAATCGTGAAGATGATATAGACACGGCCTTCCTCGTCCAGCCAACCGTTCCGGGCTGAGAGGTTCATGCGGTCAAGCAGAATACCGTAAAGCAGCTTGGCATCGGTTGATACATTCCAGAAGCAATCCTCGGTGAATAGCACCTTCGGAACACGGTAGAATGCGAACATCTCCGCTTGCTGCCCATAGAAATAATCATACGTCACTCATCCTCACCACCTCTTTCTGCGGGAAATACTCTTTTTTCAGAGGGGTTCTGCGGAAAGTCGTATCCTTCAGTTTATACGGACATCTGACAAAATAGCAGAAGCGGTACTTCCATCGGGGTTGATAATACTCGCAGTCTTTGCAACATTTCGGCTTGTCACGGCGATTGCGTTCATACTCATACATATCAACGCACCCCCACTTCCTTCATAATCTTCCTGGTACACCAGCCGATGCAGGGATGATCCCGCCCATAAGGACAACCTTCACATTCCGACTTCGGCTTTGGGGATACGGAGATTAAGTAGTAACAATTTTCTTCGCCCAGACAGCAGCCCGTTTTATTGTTTTTCCAAAAATGACAGTAGCGGCAGTCGTTTGGCTTGTCTGGGGAATAGACGATTTTACTCAAAAATCAAACCTCCAATCTTTCAGATTTACCCATGAATTTTGGGCATAAAAAAAGAGCGTCTATCCATCCCCGATACAGGGGCAAATAGACGCTCTATGTACATGGTAATATTCAATTTTATTTCTTATAACGGCTTAGCACTCGGAACATCCGCCTTTTGAATTAGCAAGGTTTTTAGCACGTTTTTTCGCCTAATTAGCTGGAAGCGCATTTTCATTAGCAAAAACGGCCCTTTTTCTGCTAATGATTAGCAGAAATTTTTGTCTTATCACAGCAGTTCGATTTTTTAGGGCTTGTCAAAAATCAGAATTTGAAGTAAAATTTGAAAACATTATTTCGTCTCAGCAATCACACTGGAATTTGTTAAAAAAAGCCGAAAACCCTTGAAAACAAAGGCTTTCGGCGTTGTTAGCTGGCGTCCCAAAGAGGACTTGAACCTCCGACCCCACGCTTAGGAGGCGTGTGCTCTATCCAACTGAGCTATTGGGACGTATTAAATTTTTTTGTCAGCCCCCGTAGTTATCGGACTCAGCTCCCTCCTAAGGTTTTTCCAAGGTGAGCGTTGTAACGCTACCTTAGGAGGGTGGTGCTCTATCCAGCTGAGCTACTGGGACATTTGCTAATAAATATTAAGTTTTTTGCTCTATCCAGCCCCCATAGACTCGAACGACCTACTTCTTAGGAGGGGCTTGTTATATCCATTTAACTATGCAGGCGTGCTTAGGTATTCTACACCAAAGGAAAGGTTTTGTCAACCGAATATTGATTTTTAAAAGAAAATGGTGTATAATTGCTACTCGAAAGGAGCGGATTAAAATTAAGCTTATAAACTTCTTTAAGAAAAAGCCGTATACCCTTTTAACCTTTTATTGGCTTTTTCAAATAATATGGTACTCCCTTTTGGTAAGATTTCCCGGCTTTGCCGACGGATATATAATGGTAGAATTCAACAGCGTTGACGCGATGATACCCTTTTGCGAATGGTTCATACTTCCCTACGTGCTGTGGTATCCCTTCATCCTGTTTACCAACGTTCTCCTTGCAAAAAACGGCACGAAAAAGGAATATATGTATCTTGCAATAATGACTATTGCCGGAATGCTCGTTTGCCTTATTACCAACACGATATGTCCTACTGAAATTGCAAGAGACCCCAATCTGCTTGAAAATCTCGGCAGAAGCAATATTCTGACAAAGCTTACGGCGTTTATCTACGCCTGCGACGATCCTCCCCGCGTGGTATTTCCCAGCATGCACGTGTACGGCTCGGTTGTACTTGCCGCCGCCCTTATACGAAGCAGGAACGTTAAAGGCTACGTTAAAATAAGCGGTACGGTGCTTGCCGTGCTTATCTGCCTTTCTACGGTCTTTGTAAAGCAGCATTCGATAATCGACCTCGTTGCAGCAGTTATACTGTTTGCAATACTTCATACCGTATATATAATAGTTGAAAAAATAAAAGGTGCTCGTTAACATAACACGAGCACCTTCTTTATTGGGGTGATTTATTTGAGTAATTCGGCAACCGTCGGAAAGGGCTGAAGGCTTCTTTTGAGTATGCCGTGCATACAAGCGATGGCAACGCCGTAGTTTACCATAGGTATTCCCTGCTCTCTCGCAACGGAAAGGCGGTGCACCATTTCGGTTTCGTTAAGCATACATCCTCCGCAGTGGATAACGAGAGAAAACTCCGATAAATCCGAAGGGAAATCGTTGCCCGACGAGAAGGTGTAATTTGGCTTTACGCCCGTATACCCTTCTATCCACTTCGGCATTTTCACGCTGCCGATATCGCCGCATTGGCGATGGTGGGTACATCCCTCTGCGATAAGCACGTTATCCCCGTCTTTTAAGGATCCTAGCATTGCCGCGCCCTTTACGAGAGTGGTAAGATCACCTTTATAGCGGGCGAAAAGGATGGAAAAAGAAGTTAACATAATTTCCTCGGGCAGATCCTTGGAAACTCTGCCGAAGGCTTGGGAATCGGTTATAACGAGCTTGGGCGGAGCGGAAAGCACGGAAAGAACGTGCTTTACCTCTTCGGGCTGACAGCAGAGAGGAATGCAGTGAAGGTCAAGCAATTCCCGTATGGTCTGCTGTTGAGGAAGGATGAGTCTTCCCTTGGGCGCAGATTCGTCTACGGGGATGACCAGAAGCACGGTGTCTCCCTTTTCAACGAGATCGCGGAGAATAAACCTTTCCGTTTTTTGGGCACAAAGAGAGCCCAGAAGTGTTTTAAGCTTTTCTATATTCTCCCCGCTTTCCGAGGAAACGGAAATTCCCGCATGAGTAATACGTGGAGCGCCGAGGTCTGCCTTGGTATACACGATAATATGCTTTATACCGCGTTTTTTTATTTTTTCAAGCATCTGCTCGTCTTCGGGAGAAAAGCCCGTCACGCCGTCTACGGCAAGCACGGCAAGGTCGGTGGAGGCAAGGGTGCGCTCCGTCTTTTCCACTCGCTTTTCGCCGAGAGCGCCGATATCGTCAAAGCCTGCGGTATCGGTTATAAGGACGGGACCGATGGGAAACAGCTCCATCGCCTTTTTGACGGGATCGGTGGTGGTTCCCGCTACGTCGGAAACCACGGAAAGCTCCTGTCCCGTAACGGCGTTTACAAGGCTGGACTTGCCTGCGTTGCGCTTGCCGAAAAAGCCGATATGCAATCTTTCGCCCGAAACGGTTTGGTTAAGTGACATATAAACTCCTGTTAAAAGCGGAAATCGCGGCGGTTGGATGCTCGGATATCCGCAATATTCTGAATTGCAATTTCCTTTACCTTGAAATTGGTTATTCTCTCAAGCTCGGTTTCAATAACCTTATAGCCTACCGCCTTGGTGTCTGCAGAAGCGTAATCCTCAAGGTATTCGGACAAGGTCATAAGTGCGTTGGGATGACAGCAGTTGATTATCTGTCCCGATTTGCAAAGGCTCATAAATCTGTCTCCCGTTCTGCCCTCTCTGTAGCAAGCGGTGCAGAAGGAAGGAATGTGTCCGTTATCCATAAGCCACTTGACGACCTCGTCAAGAGTGCGCTGATCGGAAACGTCGAACTGCTCGGTATCGTGCGGACGCTCCTCGGTGGTATAGCCGCCCACGGAGGTACGGGAACCGCCGCTTACCTGAGAAACGCCGAGACGGAGAAGCTTACTGCGGGTAGCCTCGGTCTCTCGGGTGGAAATGATAATACCCGTATAAGGAACGGCAAGACGGATACAAGCGGTGATCTTTGCAAAGGTCTCGTCGGAAATGCCGTTATCGAATGCGTCGGGGTCGATATCGTCAGCGCGCTTTACGCGGGGAACGCTGATGGTGTGAGGACCCACGCCGTGAGCCGCCTCAAGGTGCTCCGCGTGCATAAGCAGGCCTGCAAATTCGTATTTGTAAAGCTCAAGTCCGAAGAGAACGCCGAGACCGACGTCGTCAATACCGCCCTCCATAGCTCTGTCCATCGCAGTGGTGTGATAATCGTAATCGTGCTTGGGTCCCGTGGGATGAAGCTTGAGGTAGCTTTCCTTGTGATAGGTCTCCTGGAAAAGGATATAGGTGCCTATTCCCGCTTCCTTGAGCTTGCGGTAGTTTTCTACGGTGGTTGCGGCGATATTTACGTTAACGCGGCGGATGGCGCCGTTTTTGTGCTTAACGCTGTAAATGGTGTTTATACATTCAAGTATGTATTCGATAGGATTGTTCTTGGGATCCTCCCCTGCTTCGATGGCAAGGCGCTTGTGTCCCATATCCTGCAAAGCGATAACCTCCGCCTTTACCTCCTCCTGAGTGAGCTTTTTGCGGGCGATATGCTTGTTTTTGAGGTGATACGGACAGTAAACGCATCCGTTTACGCAGTAATTTGAAAGATAAAGAGGCGCAAAGATGACTATACGGTTGCCGTAATAAGCCTGCTTTATCTCCTCGGCGATTTTGTATATCTCCTCTACCTTTTCGGGGATATCGCAAGCGAGAAGTACGGATGCCTCACGGTGGTTAAGTCCCTTGCAGGTATAAGCGTTACCGTTTTTAACGGGGCGCGCCTTTTGGAGAATGGAATCGATAAGCTCGATATTATTCTTATTTGCCTCTGCATATTCAAGGGTAGCGAGTATCTCGCCCTCGTTAATAAACTCGTTGGGATCGAGAGATGCGGGGTTGTATATAGCCATAATAATTTATCCTTTCTTAACGTCGCCTCTGTGTACGGGTATGGTACAGCCGACGGAGGCGACACGTTTTTTCAGTTCGTCAAGACATTGGGCAGATTCTGCGCCGTCCGATAATTTGTTGTTGTAAAGAGAATATTTTTTTCTTTCTGTCGCAGGAGAAAGGTTGGGCATAGCCACGTTTGCACCCGAAAGAATACCCAATTCCCTGCCCTTTGGAAGAATGGTGCCCAAGGCTGTAGTAGCGGGCAGTAAGACCGTGGGATGGATTATTCGTATGACCGACAGCAAAAAGCAGGTAAGCACGGCGCTGCCCGTAGGATAACCGCCGAAGGGTGTATCGCTATGGGGTACGAAGGGGCCGATACCGCACATATCCGGCTTAAAGTCCGCTATAAAGCACAGATCCTTTGCAAGATGCTCTGCCGTCTGAAAGGGGCTTCCCACCATAAATCCGGCGCCTACCTGAAAGCCGATATCGCGCAGGTCCTTAAGGCATTTCATACGGTTTTCAAGGGTAAGCTCTGTCGGGTGAAGCAGGCTGTAATGCTCCGCATCCGCGGTTTCGTGACGGAGAAGGTATCTGTCTGCCCCTGCATCAAAAAGCTTTTGATAGCTTTCACTGCTTCTTTCACCCAAGGAAAGAGTTACGGCGCAATCAGGAAAGCGGGACTTGATCTCCTTTACTATATCGCACATAACCGCATCGGTATAATAACCGTCCTCTCCGCCCTGAAGGACGAAGGTGCGAAAGCCTAAAGAGTAGCCCTCCTCACAGCAGGACAATATATCCTCCTTGGTAAGACGGTAACGGTCGCATTTTTTATTGCTTCTGCGGATACCGCAATAAAAGCAATCGTTACGGCAAAAGTTACTTATTTCTATAAGTCCGCGGACGTATACTTGATTTCCGTAAACCTCGTCTCTTACGCGGCAGGCTTCCTTTGCAAGTATCACGGCGTCATCATCGGTGAAGGTGCGTATGAGGGCGGCGTATTCCTCAAGAGAAAGAGAGCGGTCCTTTAAAAGACGGGAGGTTAATTCAGTCATCGAAGGAAACTCCCGAATATGCCGTCTTTACGCTTACGCCCTCTATTCTGCCGATCTTACCCGAAAGGGCGGCGACGGTGTTTTGAGGTGCCTCCATGGCGATGCTGATAATATTCACACCTCTGCGGCGGTAAGGTATACCCATTCTGCCGATTATGTATTCGCCGTACTCGTGCAAAAGAGTGTTTATGCTTTCGGCGGATTCATTTTTTTCTACTATAATGCTGATAACTGCTATACGTGTTTCCATAAATAACTCCAAAAAACAATAACCGCGCCCTGAAAAAAGGCGCGGCAAAGCAAAATTACTGTTATTATTAAAAGCCACACCTTTGAGTCAGAACGTATCTTTCCTTCAGGTAAGGTAATTATACATTAAATGAATGAATATGTCAATTATTTTTCAAAAACACGCTCGAGAGAAATGCGTTTTTTTGCAACGTCTACTTCGATAACGCGAACCTTGATAATATCTCCTACCTTGGCGGCATCCTGCGCACGGCGTACGAAGCCCTTTGCCAGCTTGGAAATGTGTACAAGTCCGTCCTGATGAACGCCGATATCAACGAATGCGCCGAAGTCTGCCACGTTGCGTACGGTGCCGACAAACTCCATTCCCGTTTTGAGTGAGGATATATCCATAGCGTCGGTACGGAGAATGGGCTTGGGAAGTTCGTCACGAGGGTCGCGTCCCGGCTTGGTAAGCTCGCTGAGCATATCGTTGAGAGTGGGAACGCCTACGCCTACGGACTGAGCGAGAGAATCTATACCCACGAGATTTGCCTTTGCTTTGATATCGTCTATCTTACGGTCGCGGACGTCCTGCTCGGTATAACCAAGCTTTTTAAGAAGCACACGCGCAGATTCGTAGCTTTCGGGATGGACGGCGGTGTTATCAAGCACCTCGTCACTTTCGGACACGCGCAAAAAGCCCGCGCACTGAGTAAACGCCTTTTCGCCGATACCCTTTACCTTTTTAAGCTCTTCTCTGGATGTAAAGAGACGGTTTTCATTTCTGTAATCGTATATGGCCTTTGCGGTCTTTGAGGTTATGCCCGCAACGCGTGAAAGCAGCGAAACGGAGGCGGAATTAAGATCTACGCCAACGGAGGAAACCGCATCCTCTACGACGCCGTCAAGAGAAGCGGAAAGCTCCTTGGGGTTCATATCGTGCTGATACTGACCTACTCCGATAGCCTTGGGATCTATTTTTACAAGCTCTGCAAGAGGATCCTGAACGCGTCGTGCAATGGAAACGGCGCTTCTTAAGGAAACGTCAAACTGAGGGAATTCCTCTGCGCCCAGCTTGGATGCGGAATATACGGATGCGCCTGCTTCGTTGGTCATAATATAGCTTACCTGACGGGTGAGCTTGGGAAGAAGGGAAGAAACGAAAATTTCGCTTTCCTTTGAGGCCGTGCCGTTACCGATTGATATTATGTCAACACCGTGCTTTTTGATAAGAGCGGTGAGCACGCGCTCTGCATCCTCGGTGCGGTTCTGAGGAGGAGTGGGATATACTACGGTGGTATCAAGAACCTCGCCGTTTTCGCCGACGACTGCTATTTTACAGCCGGTGCGGTATGCGGGGTCAAAGCCCATTACCACCTTGCCCTTTACGGGTGCCTGAAGCAAGAGGTTGCGAAGGTTTTCGCCGAATACCTTTATAGCCTGCTCCTGCGCGGAGGCAGTAATATCGTTGCGGACCTCGTTCTGTATGGAGGGCGCGATAAGACGCTCGTATCCGTCAACAACTGCATCCTTTACGTACTGCGTGGAGGAGCATATCTGCTTGGAAACGGTCTGACCGATAAGGTAGCCCTCGATATAGTCCTTATCAACGTCCACCTTAACGGTAAGGAAGCCTTCCTTTTCGCCGCGGTCTATTGCGAGAACGCGGTGGGAAACCAGCTTTTTGAGAGGCTCGCTTCTGTCGTAATACATACGGTAAACGCTGTCCTCCTCGGTCTTTGCCTTGGTGGAAAGGAAGCCGTTCTTCATAGTGTATCCGCGTATCCATTTACGGAATTCTGCGTTATCGGAAACGGTCTCCGCAATAATATCCATTGCGCCGCGGAGAGCGTCGTCAACGGTGTTTATCTTCTTTTCGGGGTTGAGGTATTTAGATGCTTCTTCTACGATGTCAACAGTTTTTTCCTGCGCAAGCATAAGCTCTGCAAGAGGTGCAAGTCCTGCTTCGATAGCCACGGAAGCGCGGGTCTTGCGCTTGGGGCGGTAAGGACGGTATATATCGTCGATCTCTGCGACGGTGGACGCTTTGTCCAGCGCGGCGTTGATCTCGTCTGTCATTTTTTCCTGCTCGGTTATAAGACGGCGTACCTCTTCCCTGCGCTGTTCTACTGCGCGGTAAGCGCGAAGCTTTTCGTCAAGATCGCGTAAAACGGTATCGTCAAGAGAGCCGGTGGCTTCCTTACGGTAACGTGCGATAAAGGGAATGGTATTACCCTCGTCAATAAGTTTTACAGCCGCCTCCACCTGTGTAGCTTTAATTCGGAGTTCTTCGGCTATTTTTGAAATAATGTCCATTTGCTTTTTTCCTCTTTGGATTATTGATATACGTATTATACCAAAAATATTAAGAAAAGTAAACATAAAAATATCCCGTTTGGCATTTTAAACCAAACGGGATATAAAAAGCTTTGGTTACATCGTAACGAGGAAGAATCTTGCAAGGAAGAGGATGCCGATGATGGTAACAACGATATCCTTCTTGCTGAACTTACCGGTGAAAAGACGGATAAGAACGTAAGAGATGGCGCCTACTGCAATACCGTTGGAGATAGAGTAAGTAAGAGGCATCATAATAAGAGCGAGGAATGCGGGAACCGCAGATGCGATATCGTCCATATCAACCTTGGAGAAGTTCTTGAGCATAAGAACGCCAACGTAGATAAGAGCGGGTGCGGTTGCACATGCGGGAACGATTGCTGCAAGAGGAGTGAGGAACAAGCATACGAAGAAGCAGATGGAGGTTACGAGAGAAGTAAGACCGGTTCTGCCGCCTGCTGCTACGCCTGCCGCGGACTCAACGAAGGTGGTACAAGTGGAGGTGCCGAATACTGCACCTGCGCAGGTTGCGACAGAGTCGCAAGCCATAGCCTTGTTTACGTCGATGGGGTCGCCGTTTTCGTCAAGCATACCTGCCTGAGAAGCGGTGCCGTAAAGAGTGCCGATGGTATCGAACATATCAACAAGAGTAAAGGTAATAACGAGAACGATAGCGTTTATAACAGCACTTGCGCCGCCGGTAAATACGGTGTATCCCTTGAATGCGCCGATAATACCGATGGAGCCGAAGTCCTTGAAGGACTGACCGATCTTGCCAAGGTCGAAGGTAGGCGCGGTCCAGGTGGTGAGGTAGTAAAGAACGGTGACGATACCGATGGTGATGATGACGGAGCCCTTAACCTTTTTCTTATCAAGAATAGCGATAAGGAACAGACCGAGAAGAGCGAGAACTACGGGAGCGATAGCAACCCAAGCGTCAAAGAAGCTCTTGCCTGCAACAGCACCGTGAAAATCGAAAAGCTGTACGTAGGTATACTGGTTAGCCTGAATTATGCCGACGTTCTTGAAGCCGATGAAGGCGATGAACAGACCGATACCTGCGGGAATGGCCTTTTTAAGACAATCGGGCAGTGCCTTTGCGATATATTCTCTTGCGCCGGTGACAGAAAGAATAAGGAAGATAACGCCGGAAAGAAGAATAATGAAAAGACCTTCGTGATAACCCTTTATGGGGTCTCCCTCGGAAAGAAGTGCGGGAAGAATAAAGGAAACGAAGAAGAATGAGTTAAGACCCATTCCGCACGCCTGTGCATAGGGTAGTTTTGCGTAAAGTGCATAAAGCAGGGTACCGACGAAAGCAACCAGTATGGAAGCAATATATACTGCGTTCCAGATGGTATCGTATGCGCCGCCCGTAGTAAAGCCAACGACCTGATTGGGGTTGGTTACGACGATGTAGGCCATAGCGAAGAACGTGGTGAGACCTGCCATTATCTCTGTTTTGACGTTTGAGCCGCGTTCAGAGATTTTGAAGAACTTGTCCATAAAAGACCTCCTAAAATAATATAAGACAGTAAAAAATACTGCCGAGGGTGAAATATATACACCTATGGCAGTATTTTAATATTTAAGAAATAATTTGTCAATATTTTTATAAAAATCCGTTCAATTTTAGCAGTCTGCACAAAGTAAAAAAAGGTATTCTGTACAATGTTACAAATCACTCCTCGAAGACCTTTTCCGCGAGGGTGTAAAAATCCGATTTTGTAACTGCAGTATTGATATCACGGCGCAGTGCGGCGCTTCCGCGAAGTCCCTTGGTATACCAGGAAAGGTGAGTGCGCATCTGACAAAGTGCTCTTTCACCTTCAAAATACAAAAGACGGTCGATATGCTCCTTTATGACGGAAAGCTTTTCCGTGCTGCGTATTTCTCTGCGGGGCACGCCGTTGATATCGTCAATAAGGTATGCAAATATCCAAGGGGCACCCATAGCCGCTCTGCCTACTGCAATTCCGTCCGCCTCCGTAAGGGAATACGCCTCATCGGCGGTGAGGGTAAGTCCCACGTCACCCGAGGCGATAACGGGAATATCCACTGCGTGCTTTACCTTGCGTATCTCCCCGCAATCGGAAGTGCCCGAATACATTTTATCTCTCGTTCTGCCGTGGACGGTAACTGCCGCCGCGCCTGCCTGTTGGCACGCAAGGGCAAGCTGAGGAGCGTTAAGGCTGTTTTCATCCATACCGATACGCATTTTAACGGTAACGGGCACCGAAACCGACTTGACGACTTCTGCAACTATGGTCGCCGCCTTGTCGATATCACGCATAAGGGCGCATCCCTCTCCGTTGCGGATGATCTTATGGACGGGACAGCCCATATTTATATCGATCATAGCGGGAGAAAGAGACATTAATCTATACGCCGCCTCGCCCATTACGGCAGGATCCGAGCCGAATATCTGTATTGCGGCGGGAGATTCCTCCTCTGTGAGAGACGCCAGCTTAAAGGTGCGCTGATCTCCCATCGTGACCGCCTTTGCGGAGATAAGCTCGGTAGTAACCAGCTCTGCTCCGTAGCGCACGCACAGAGCGCGGTATGCACGGTCGGTAACGCCTGCCATCGGCGCAAGAGACAGACCGTATTTAAAGGTGTAATTTCCTATTTTCATTAACTGATCTTGTTACCTCTTTCGTTGCCCGATGCGATAACGGACGCTTTCTGATACAAAACGGGATATGATTCCAAGCCTTTGTCGAATAATTCCTCCGAAAGCTTCTTTGCCGCCTCAAGCATATTCATATCTGCGGCGGACGCCACCTTGAAGGCAAGAACACCCGACTGCTTTTCGCCGAAGAAATCGCCCGGTCCGCGCTGATCGAGGTCGGCGGCAGCTATGGCGAAGCCATCGTTGGTCTCGCACATTATCTTAAGGCGGTTTTCCGTTTTACCGTAGGCGTGGTCAGACATAAGGACGCACATACTCTTGTCCTTTCCCCTGCCCACTCTGCCGCGAAGCTGATGAAGCTGTGAAAGTCCGAAGCATTCTGCGTTTTCGATAAGTATTACCGTTGCGTTGGGCACGTCTACGCCCACCTCAACCACGGTGGTGGAAACGAGAATTTTGGTATCTCCCTTTGAAAAAGAGCGCATTATCTCTTCCTTTTCCGAAGGAGTCATTTTGCCGTGAAGCATACCGATATTTATATCCGAAAAGCTTCCGCGGCGCATTGCCTCGGCGTAGCCCTCGGCGCTTTGCTTGTCGCTTTCCTCGTTTTCCTCAACCAAGGGGCATATTATATACGCCTGATTTCCCGCCTCGATACGGGAGCGTATCATTTTGAACACCCGCTCGCGTTTATCGCTCCCCACAAGATAGGTATCCACCTTTTGTCTGCCGGGGGGAAGCTCGTCAAGGACGCTTATATCAAGGTCGCCGTAAAGAATGAGTGAAAGCGTGCGGGGAATGGGAGTTGCGGACATAACCAGCATATGAGGCTTTACGCTTCCGCTGCCGCCCTTTTCGGTAAGGCGTGCTCTCTGCATTACGCCGAAGCGGTGCTGTTCATCGGTTATAACAAGACCGAGATTATGATACTCCACGCTGTTCTGAATAAGGGCGTTGGTGCCGACGGCAACGTCGATAGCGCCCTCGGAAAGCCTTGCCTGAAGCAAGGTCCTTTGCTTTTTGGTAAGTCCTCCCGTGAGAAGTCCCACCTTTATTCCGAAGGGAGACAGCATTTTATCAAGAGTTTTTGCGTGCTGGGAGGCAAGTATTTCGGTAGGTGCCATAAAAGCGCACTGATATCCGTTTTTGACGGCAAAATATACCGCCGCCGCGGCAACTGCGGTCTTTCCGCTGCCCACGTCACCCTGCAAAAGTCGTGTCATAGGCGTATCGCCGCACATATCGCCCAGTATTTCCTTTACGCTTTTTTCCTGCGCACCGGTAAGAGAAAAGGGCAATGATTCAAAAAACTGTTTTACACCGCTGTTTTTAAATGACATTTTTATGCCCGTGCTTTTTACCTTTCCTCTGCGGGAAATGCGTAAAGCGGTCTGGAACACCACAAGCTCCTCAAAGGCGAGAGTTCGCTTTGCCTTGGCGACCTCGCTTCTGTCTGCGGGATGGTGAAGCATTTTTATAGCCTCCCCCGCCTTGAGAAGTGCGTATTTTTTGCGTATTTCCTCGGGAAGCACGTCCTTTACCGAATCTGCGAGAGCAAGCACGTTGTTTACCGCGGAGGTCACGGTCTTTTGCGAAAGTCCCTTTGTAAGGGGATATATGGGCACCACGTCGCAAAGCTTTTTGCCGTGAAGGATGGGTTCCACCTCGGGAGAGACCATTTCCTTGCCGTAAAAGCCGAAGGACACCTTTCCGTAAAAGCGGAAGGCTCTGCCTTGAGAGAAAACCTTTAAAAGCCATTTCTGATTAAAAAAGGTTATATTCACGGTACCAGTATCGTCGCCTGCGGTGAATTTAATATACTGTACCTTGCCGCCGCCCGTTTTTACGGGTGAATCCACCGTAAGTATAAGTGAGCACACCTCGCCGTCGCAAACGTCTGCTATTTTTTTGGTTTCCCCGCGGTATTCATATGTGCGGGGATAAAAGGTAAGTAAGTCCCCTGCGCAGGACAAGCCAAGCTTGGAGAAGCACTTACTGCGTGCTTCTCCTATGCCCTTTATATACTGTAACGGTGTGTTAAAATCCATCAGATCACTATCCTGTTATACTTCGTTCCGTTGGAATCGAATATCTGCTGTTCTCTTTCGTGGCAGGAGAAAACGAATACCTGCCCCTCGCCTGCTACTGTTTCAACCAGTGCAAGCATATTTTCAAGCCGTTCTCCGTCAAGACGTACGAAGGCGTCGTCAAGTACCAAGGGAGGACGGGTTTCGGAATAAATAAGATTTATCAAAGCAAGGCGCAGACACATATATGCGCTGTCACGGGTGCCTGCCGACATATAATCGGAATGCTTGGTACCCGAAGCCGTTTCGTAGGACATTGTAAGAGAAGTATCGAAGGACACCTTTCCGTACTTTCCGTCGGTAACCTCGGACATATACTTTCCCGCGTGGCGTGAAAGTGCGGGAGAAACGGTGTTACGCATATATTTGTCCGCCTCGTCAAGGGCTTCTGCCGCAATATTTACGGCAGCGTACGCCTGCTCAAGATATTTTATGCGCTCTGCCACTGCGTCTCTTTGTGCCTGAATAAGGGCAGGGTCCCCTCCCGAGCCGATAAGTCTGCCCCTTTCTCCTTCCTTTTCGCGAAGGATACTGCGGTTTCTTTCGTCCTCGGAGGCGAGCAGCTCAAGCGCTTTTTCAAGCTCCTCGCGGGTGTGGGCAGGAGGCGTTGCACCTTCAGCCATCTCGCTTATCTTTTTAAGGTCGCAGTTGGAAAACGCTGCTTCCTGAACTGCCTTTACCGTTTCAAGCTGTGTGCGTGTGCGTATGACCGTATCCGTTGCCGCAACGATATCGGCAACGCGCTTGTTTACGTCACTTTCGTCGCCGGGCATTCCTGCGGTGACCGTGAATATTTCGCCGTCAAGATTTGCAAGCTCTTGACAGGCACGGTCATATAGTGTTTTTGCGTTAAAGGCTTTTAATTCAAGCTCGGCTATCTCCTGCTGTGCGGCGGGATACTGACCAAGCATATACTTCATTTCCGCGATTGAAGAAAATCCGTTTCTGGTAGCGAAGTGGGAGGCTGACATATTCAGTATCAGAAGAACGATACCGATAGCCAGCGCGCCTACGCCGAACACTATGATAAACTGCCACGGCAAAAATTCAACGCTCGGAAAAAGCTCCGTAAATGAGAATACTGCCGTTGCGCCTGCCGCCAGAAGCATAAGCACTATAAGCACGGACATAAACGCGCGTGCACCGCGGATGGCGTTTATCTTTTTGCGCAGAGTAATGACGTTTCTTCCGTCGAAAAGACTTTCCTTGCGGGCGTTTTCAACGTCCTTTTCTGCGTTTTCGTAAGTTTCCTTACGCTCGTCCACCTTGGCAACGTAAACGCTTCTGCGGGATATGAGCTTGACCGACTGCGCCACCGCATCCTTATCCGGCTCCTTTCCTCCGAAGGGATCTACGGCGGTATCGTACTCGGACTGAGCGTCCGTCACCTTTCGGGCGTGCTCCTTCAATTCCTCGTATTTTACGAAGGCTTCGTATTTTTCTATGCCATCAAGCTCTTTTTTTATTTCGTTTTTGGCATCGCGGTTATCTGCAAGGCTTTTTTCTATTTCCTTTATCTCGCCGTCCACCTTGCCCAAAGCGCCCGAACGGGAAACAGCCTCTCCAAGAGCGCGGTCGTAATGAGCACGCTTTTCCTCCAAGGCGGGAAGAATACCGCCGCCCTTTACGCGGCTTCGGATACGGTTGCGGGTATCGGAAAGACGCTTTATTGCATCGGAGGCGCTTACGCTTTCGTCTGCGGAAGCCACCAGATTACGAAGCTGCTCCGCAAGCTCGTCATCCTTTTTACCGGGCGCGGAAAGCTGACGGAAGAAGGCGGTTTTTGTAAATATTTCTTCCTTCACTCCGAAGAAGCATTCACCGGGAACCTGACCCTTTAAAATTTCCTTGCCAGTATCCTTTTCCGTAACGGTGCATATATCCTTGCCTGCAAGATATTCACGGTCGATACGGTATCTGACACTGCCGAGAGAAAACTCCAGAGCGCCTGCGGCACGGGGGTTGTCCCAAGGGATATAATGCTTTTTCTCGTTTTCGGACACGTTGGAGATGCGCTGTCCCGAAAAGCCGTAGAAGATAAACTTTATAAAGTGTGCGAGCGTTGTTTTTCCGCTTTCATTGGGAGCGGTAATAAGATTTATTCCCGAGGAGGGAGTAATGATCGTATTGGAGATACAGCCGAAGGAGACTATTTCACATTTTTCGATAACTACTGCGTTCATTTCTCGTCCTCCCATATATCGGCTATATTCTTTTCGTCAAGAACGGTAAGACCGTACTTCAATGCTTTTACAAGGGTGTTATACTCTTCGCTTCCCGCTTTGGCTTCGGAAATGCGCTTTTCCATAATTCGGTAGAACACACCCTTTAAGGTGTTTTCGCTTTCGGTGCCCGTAAAGCTGATGACGGGACGGGTATTATCGACTATATACGCCTCGCACTTGGTCTGTCCCGCAAGCTCATCGGGAGAGAAAAGATATTCCTCCGATGTATCACCCTCTGCGATAATGCGGACAACCGTGGATGGATCAAACTCGTTTGCGGCTTCGCGCAGCATATCAAGAGCGTTGCGTCTGCTCAAGGAATCGGTAACGTCGCAATGGACGATCTCGTAGCGCATACCTGCTACCGACACCTCGTCAAGACTTACGCTTCCCTTTTCCACGGTGCCGATCAGGGCTGACTTTTTGCCCGTTTCATCAAAGCTTCTGCCGCAGAGACAACCGGGATAAGCGTAATAAACTCCGTTTTCGTTACGTACGCCCGTTGCCTTGTGAATATGGCCGAGAGCAACGTAATCGAATCCGCTTCCGCCGACGTCCCCTTTGGTAACGGGTCCGTTGGAGGAAAGGGCGCCCGACATATCGCCGTGGCATACCAATATATTTATCATACCGTCGTCAGGGATATCGTAGCCCGAAACGGTGCTTTCGCCGCAAAGAGGGGAGGTAAAGCCGAAGCCGTAGACGCGCACTCCCATATCGGCAAGCTCTATACACTGTCTTTCACGGAAAACGTGGACGTTATCGGGAAATTCGGCAGTTGCGTATACGGAGGTGGGCGTAAAGGGATCGTGGTTGCCGGGGGAAATAAAGAAAAGGCAGGAGGAAAGGGACGCAAATGCGTTTTTAAGCATAAGGGCAGTATCCCTCGTGGCAAATTCTGTATCGAACAGGTCGCCCGAAATAAAGAAAAGCTGTACCTTTTCTTCCCTTGCTTTTTCTATTAAAGCAAGGAAGCTTTGGCGTATGATCTCTCTGCGCTTTTCAGCCGCAGTAGGCGAAAAAGCCGCAAAGGGAGAATCCAGATGTATATCTGCGGTATGTAATATTTTAACGCTCATTTTGCCTTCCTCCTGTTCATAATAAACGACGCCATGGTTCCTCTTTCCTTACCCATAACTCGGTGAGAAAAGAAATCCTTTGTATTACAGCAGGTGCATATATTACAAGCGGAAATGCGGTTATCGTCGATTCCGTTGTTTATAAGCACCGCGGTATTAAGTCCCGTAAGGTCAAGGAAATATTTGCCGTTTTCCTTGGGAACGAAGTATTTGGAATAATCTTTATTTATTTCGGTAAAGATATGATACAGCTCTGCGCCTACCTCGTAACAGCAAACGCCTGCGCAAGGTCCGATAGCGGCGATAATATCCTTTTTATCACTGCCGAGTGCGCACATCTTCTCAATTGCCACGCCGGAAATATTGCCCTGCGTTCCCCGCCAGCCCGAATGTACCGCGCCGCAGATATCGTTTTTAACATCGTAAAGCAATATGGGCACGCAATCTGCACTTCGGACGGAAAGGATAAGCTCCTCACAGACGGTAACGAGTCCGTCAACGTCGCAATCGTAGGGAGGCAACACCGTTCCCCTGCCGCGGTCATTTTCGTCAGCCAAAAGCACGGTGGTGCTGTGGGTCTGATAGGTACGGCAGACGCTTGTTTCGTCAAGTCCGAAGACTGAAGCGGCAATACGGTGGTTTAAAAGAACGCTTTGTGCATCGTCCCTCTTTTCACCTGTACCGACAGCGAAATTAAGGGTATCGAAGGGAGAAGCGCTGACACCGCCGTGGCGTGTGAAAAAAGCGTGAGGCACGGAATACGTATCAAAAAGCGGAGAGGTATAATACACCGCTGTGTCTTTATGTAAAAGGAACTGTTGGTTCAAGAAAATATCACCCCATAAAATTATAACATATACATATATACTTTTCAAGAAACATTATTTTCATTTTTAATAAAAAAACTATTGACAAATGAAAAAAAGCTTGGTATAATAAGCAAGCTGTCAGCACGACGGCAAGAAAAGCGGAATAAAATGGCGGAATAGCTCAGTTGGCAGAGCATCCGGTTCATACCCGGCAGGTCGTAGGTTCAAGTCCCACTTCCGCTACCATAAACGGCCCGTTGGTCAAGCGGTTAAGACACCGCCCTTACACGGCGGTAACAGGAGTTCGATTCTCCTACGGGTCACCAAAAAAGAAACGTCCGAACAATGTTCGGACGTTTTCTTTTTATCCAAGCCGCAGGCTTGGTATGGAATCACGCGTCAGCGTGTATGGCATCGCCACAGGCGTATGGCATCACGTGGAAGCGTGTATACGCGTCTCACTGCGGCTTGATTACATACGCGACTGCGTCGCAATTCCATTCCGCAACAAGTTGCGGATTCCATACACGCCTGCGGCGTGATTTGGATGCGAAAGGAGAATGATAAGGCAAAGAATTTATTGCTTAAATATTCCGAAATAAAGCAAGGTTGAAAAGCCTTGCTTTTTTAGTTGGTTCGGGCTTCTGCCCGATATTGTCCCGGCGTGAGCGCAGGGACGGAGCGAGACGTGCGCCGCCATTTGGCGGTGGACGTCCACGCGCTATGCTTGCCCCAGACGCAAGCGTCGGGAAAGCAGAAAATGCAACTTGATATATTTAAGTTTTTGTGCTATAATATCTTTGAAAATCAAAGCAAAACTATACTTTGCCTCAACAAACACTTCGTGGAATATTTTTTTAAATCTGATATAATAAAATCACAAAAGCGCTTTTGAATACTTTTTGGAGTACAATATTATGTCTATTGGTTCAACCATAAAACGCCTGCGTCGCGAGAAGGATATTACGCAGGAACGGCTTGCAGAGTATCTGGGGATCACTTCGCGTGCGATTTCTCAATGGGAATGCGATAGGACCGCCCCAGACATTTCCCAACTCCCCGCACTCTGTCATATTTTCGATGTTTCGTCAGATGTTTTGCTCGGAATCGATATCGAGAAGAACAATGAGGAAATAAAGAAATATTTGAGCGATGCGGCTGAATTGGGCTATCAAGGGAAAGGCACTGAACGTACAGAACTTCTCCGCGAAGCAAACAAAAAGTTCCCGCGCGATTATAAGATCATGCAAAGTCTTGCCGATTCGTTGGTGTGTGAGTATTCTCGAAAAGGCATTAAGGAATATGACGAGGTGTTTGATCTTTGCAATCGAATCCTTGCCGAGTGTACCGATAGTTTGATTCGATATGAAGCAATCGACACACTTGGAACCGCTTATGGATATGCAGGCAAAAAGGATGAAATGTTAAAGCTTGCCAAGGAAATGCCGCGCACCCATTTTTCGTACGAAAACTTTATGATGTATCGTTGGAAGGGGGATGCGGATTTTGAAGAATTTCAAGGATATTTATCGTTTTTAATTTACCACACCGCTGAAATGATTGAACTTGCAGTTGGTCAAAGACACGATAACGGAGAGTTTATTTATCCACTTGAAGACAGAATTGGTTTGTGGAAAACAGAAGTAGATTTTCTTGAATTGATTTTCCCCGACGGTGATTATCAAATCAAAGCCCAGCTTGGCGAAGCCGCTTGTAGTTTTCTGTGCACCGCATATTTGAGAAAGAAAAACTACGAAGAAGCGTGGAAGTGGCTGGAGAAAGGTGCAGGTTTTGCTATTCATATGGACACATATGATTTTGATGCTCCGCACACCTCGCCCATTCTTCGCGGCTACTCGAGTGGTGGATGGATTATGGAGGCAGAAGGCAATCGTTCGCAATCTATGCTTGAATGGTTGACAAATGACGATGAGGCTGCCGTTTTGCGTTCCGATACCCGTTATGAAGTGCTTGTTGATCGATTGAAAAAAGTTGCTAAAAAGCCGTGATTTATTGCCCCGCCTCGTGCGGGGCTTTTCTTTGTTTTCTGCATATAAACAATCGCGGTTCGGACATTCAATCGTCCGCTTCACCAAAAAGAAACGTCCGAGCATTGTTCGGACGTTTTCTTTTTATCCAACCGGAGGTTGGCTTGGAACAGATGCGCCGCGCGCATTGTATGGCATCACGTGGAAGCGTGTATATCCGCAAAAAAGACTATGCTTTTACATTTTAAAGCATAGTCTTTGTTTTTTACCGGCTTAACGCTATTTTTTCGTATCTTTTCAAGAGGTCCTCAAGGCTGTATTCCTCGGGTCCGTTGAAGTAAGAGCAGACCTTGTCGCCAAAGCATTCGTACCATTTTTCATCAAGTGCGCTCATTCCGTAGCAGGCGCCCGCAATTGAGCCTGCGGTTGCGGCGGTGCAATCGCAATCGTACGCCATGGAAACCGCATTTGCAAATACCTTGCCGATATCCTTGCCGCCGAGATAAAGGGCGAATATAGTAAGGCAGGCGTTATTAAGGGTATGAACGATGTGCATACCGGGGTAACGCTTTGTGACAAGCTCGTTTGCGTGCTCGGCGTCACGGACGGTGGGCGCGATGCTTAAGGACCATCTTACCGCCTCCGCCATAGCACTGTCGGCGGGGATATAATCAAGTCCCTTGACGAGAGCTTCTTCCACGGTATCACATTCAAAGGCGAGAGCGATAACTGCGGCAAAATACATAGAGCCGTATACGCCGTTTCCGCGGTGAGAGATAAGGGCGTCCGTCCGTGCCATTTCGGAAGCCTTTTTCGGATCGCCCGGTGCCATATAGCCGTATCCGTCACAGCGGATATCCGCGCCTATCCATTCCTGATAAGGGTTATCGATTTCCGCCGCTTTTTCCGGAGAAATGCCCTTTTGCAGATTTTTGAGTGCGATATCCTCCGCCGTCCACGCCAGGGTGATATATTTAAGCCAAGCATCCGCAACGTCCTGCAAGGTAAAATCCTTGCCGTGACCTTCCTCCGCTATAAAAAGAGAGAGCAAAGTGTATGCAATATCATCGTCACCGGGAAAGCCGTCAAAATAGGGCTTGGTGTAATTCTTAAAGGTAAAACGTATGTATCTCTGCAGGTCAGGCTCGGGAACCTCGGTCCAGTAATCCTCCATAGGGAATCCTATTCCCTGCTTCAAGGCGTATTCTTTGATGCGGTCGATAGTCCATCCCTCGACGGGACAGCCCAGAACACAGCCTGCAAATCTGCCAAGCATTGCGGCGCGAAGCTTATCTCTGTAGGTCTCAACTGAAATTTTCATACACGCTACTCCTTACGGTAAATTTCAAATATATTCTAACATTATTTTATTTAAAATACTACCCTTTTTGATAAAAATGTGGTAAAATGTACCCCAAGGAGGCTTGGGATATGAAAAACGTTTTTGATCTGCCCGACGGAATTGAATATCTGCGCACCTCCGGAAAAAAGGTTTTGCTTTACGGAATGGGAAACGGCGGTGAAAAGGCGTACTCCCTGCTTACCTCGCGAGGCATTGAGGTTGCGGGCGTCTTTGCATCCGACGGATTCGTGCGAGGCCACTCCTTTTTGGGATACCCCGTTTTATCCTTATCCGCGGCAGAGGAGATATACGGCGATTTTATCGCTGTTTTAAGCTTTGCTCTTGAGGGCAGAAAGGCTGATATACTTGAGCGGGTGACTGCAAAGCATCATTTATACACACCTTATATGGCGGTGTGCGGTGAAGGCGTGACCGACAAGCAGACGGTTTTGCAAAGCCGTGAGGATATAGAAAAGGTATACTCCCTACTTGCCGACGATACCTCGCGGCGGATATACGAAAACGCAATTGCTTACTGTATCACTGGAGATATTTCATATCTTAAGCACACTGAGGGAGACGATACTCCCCCCGACGGATACTTCAGAGACGACGGCACGTATATTGACGTGGGTGCATATAACGGCGACACAGCGCAAGAATATTTAGAAAAAGCTCCCGCCGTGCCCGAAATGATATGCTTTGAGCCCGACGTACGCTCATATAATAAAATGCTTAAGCGAGAGCTGAATAATCTTACCGCCTTTAACGCCGCCGCAGGCAGACGGGACGGCGAGACGACCTTCAGCGGAGGCGGAGGACGGTCGTCCTCCACGGGAAAGGGAAAAATAACCGTTGCGGTTAAAAGCATTGATTCCGTAGCGGCAGAAAAAAACGTTGCCTGCATAAAGATTGATGCGGAGGGCGACGAAAGAGAGGTTCTTGCAGGTGCGGCGAACACCATCTGGAAGCACTCTCCCGCTTTGAACGTATCACTTTACCACCGCACGGGCGACCTTTGGGAATTACCCTTGCTTTTGCACCGCGTTAATTCAAAATATAAATTATACATACGCAAAAAAGAATACGTACCCATGTGGGATATTTCGGTTTACTGTATGCCGTAAAATACAGATATTATCGGAGGATCATTTATGACAGTTACACAGACTATCAATCATATAGCGTCAGGCGGCTGTGACAAGGCCTTCACTCTTCTTTACGGAAAGGACCGAGTAGGCGCACAAAGAGAAAGGTGGACCAAGCTTGCAAACAGCTTTCTCTCCCTTTACGGCGACACCGAGGTGTATATGCTTTCCGTGCCCGGCAGAACCGAGCTTTTGGGTAACCATACCGACCACAACAATGGCAGAGTTCTTGCCGCCGCTGTGGATATAGATATTATTGCCCTTGCTTCTCCCGCCGAGGACGGATATATCCGCATTAAATCCGAGGGCTACCGTGAGGACGTTGTAAACCTTGCGGAGATCGACCCCGACAAGGCTAAAAAGGGCAGCTCATCCTCGGTCATCGCAGGCGTTTGCGATTACTTCAAGAGCCACGGCGGTAATATTGGCGGTATACGTGCCTGCACCACCAGCGACGTGCTTACGGGAAGCGGTATTTCTTCCTCTGCGGCATTCGAGGTAATGTGCGGAAATATGCTTAATATAATGTATAACGATAACCGTTTCTCTCCCCTTTTCCTTGCAATGGCAGGAAAATATGCGGAAAACGTATATTTTGGCAAGCCCTGCGGACTTATGGATCAGACAGCGTGCGCTTCCGGCGGATGCTCCTTTATAGATTTCGGCGGTGAAGAGGCTGTACTCCGAAAGATCACTCCCGATCTCGGCGACACCGTGCTTTGCATAGTAAACACCGGCGGAAACCACGCCGACCTTACAGACGATTACGCCTCCGTCCCCTCCGAAATGCTTTCCTGTGCCGCTCTTATGGGCAAGAGGACCCTTCGTCAGGTAGACGAAAACGAGTTTATTTCCCGAATTTCCGTGCTCCGCGCCAACGTAGGCGACAGAGCCATTCTTCGGGCACTCCATTATTTTGAGGAAAACCGCAGAGTAGACAAGGCAGTGGAATGTCTTGAAAAGGGAGACACCGAGGGGTACTTCCGCTGTGTTACCGCTTCGGGCAATTCTTCCTTCCGTTTTCTGCAGAACGTATATACCAACAAAAACGTATCCGAGCAGGGTCTTTCTCTCGCGCTGGCGCTTACCGAGCGTATGGGGCTTATCTGCCGTGTTCACGGCGGCGGATTTGCGGGCACTATACAGACCTATCTCCCCTCTTCACAAAAGGAAGAATACCGCGAAAAGATGGAGCGTGTGTTCGGTGAGGGCTGCTGTATGTTCCTTAATATCCGTCCTTACGGCGCGGCTTGCATAAACGGCGAAGAAATAACAGAGGCGAAATAAAAATATGGTTTTTGCTTGTACCTTATTTTCTTCCTCCAAGGGGAACTGCACCTACGTTCGCTCCGGCAGAGACGAGTTTCTTATAGACGCAGGCGTTTCCGCCAAGCGTATATGCGATGCTCTCGCCAACGTGGGCGGTGATATTAAGAAGATCTCCGCAATATTTATAACTCACGAGCATACCGACCATATTAAAGGTCTTGCGGTAATAAGCAAAAAGTACGGTATTCCCGTCTACGCGCCTTATTTGTGTGCCCGTTACATAAAGTCCGCTTTCCCCGAGGTTGCTCCGTTTCTATGCGAAAACAACCCCGGTAATACGGTAGAGCTTCTGGATACGGTCATAACTGCATACGCCACCCCTCACGACAGTCAGGGCTCGGTGTGCTTTCGCATAACCACGCCCAACGGCGTTATCGGCTACGCCACCGATATCGGCTATGCCAGCGAGCAGGTGTGGGAGGCACTAAGCGGTGCGGACAGCGTGGTGGTGGAATCCAACCACGATCTCGAGCTTCTTGAAAACGGTCCCTATCCCCGTGCGCTGAAAAACCGTATTCTTTCGGATTACGGTCATCTTTCAAATTGCGATTGCGGTACGCTGCTCTGCCGTCTCGTTCACAGCGGAGTAAAACGTATCGTCCTCGCCCACCTTAGCGAGGAGAACAACCGTCCTCCCCTCGCTCTTGCCGCCGCCCGCGGCACGCTTATGGGAAGCGGTATCCGCGTAGGTGACGACGTTATCCTCCGCGTGGCACCTCCCGACGGAATATGTGAAATAATGAATATTAACGATTAACCTTTTCACCCCAAGCGCCTACGGCTACTTGGGGTGATTGCAATAAAAAATATTTTTAAAAAGTTCCAACCCTTTTCCTTTTTCGGTTACTGAATAGGCGAAACAACATGTTGTAAGCACTAAAAGAAAGCGAGGTGAAGCAGCCTTGACGGAAAAAGAATACCTTTTACACGCCTTTGAAAGTGAAATGATCCCGAAAATATACGGGTTTTGCAGATTGAAGCTTAACAACCAAGCGGATGCAGAGGATCTTGCACAGGATATCTGCCTTGAGGTGATAAAATCCATAAACAGCCAAAAGCAGATAGAAAACCTCAACGCCTTCGTGTGGAGCGTTTCAAACCATCTGTTTTTCAACCTCTTGCGCAGAAAGAAGCACGGCGACACCGTATACCTTCCCGATAATATCATCGCTTCCGATGATACCGAGAACGAATATATACTTGAAGAGCAGAAAAAGCTTTTACGACGTGAGCTTTCTCTTATGTCGGGTAACTATCGACGTGCGGTGGTAATGCATTATTTTGACGAAATGACCTGCGAGGAAATAGCAAATAAGCTCGGCAAAAGTGTGGGCACTGTCAAATGGTGGCTTCACGATGCGAGAATTGCTATCGAGAAAGGAATTGATACAATGAGAGAGTACGGTGAAAAAAGCTACCGCCCCGGCAGTTTGTTTTTGTCCTGCACGGGACAGTTCGGCGCAGGATACGAGCCTATGTCTTGCGCTAAAAGAAGAGCGGCACAGAACATTCTGCTTGCCGCATACAAGCAGCCGCTTACAATAACCGAGCTTTGTGAGGAGCTGGGAATTTCCGCGCCTTATATCGAGGACGAGGTGGATTTTCTGGTTCAGAATCAGCTTATGAAAGAGGTGTCGAAGGGAAAATACCAGACAGATTTCGTTATTCTTCCCGGCAACAACAAAGCTCTTGCAAACAAGATATACGAGGATTGCTTCCCCGAATTTTTCGAAAAGCTTATTGGCTTTCTTGAATCCAAAAAGGATATTCTTTCGGAAAAACGATTTAATACCGCCGGCTTTGAATGGAGCCGTCTGCTATGGGTATATCTTCATATTTTCCCCGAAATTCAGATCGGATTTTATACTCACGCAAACAAAATAACCGTAAAATACGAAGACATCCCTTTGCGTCCCAACGGCGGAAAATGGATTGCGCTCGGTTATGACAGCGGAATGTGTATGCCCGAAAGAATGACGTGGGAAAAATACCACGCCTTTGACGGTCCCGTTCATAAAAGCTCTACCGCGCACGTTCAAGGATTTTATCATTGGTGGAGCAATGCGGACAGCTCCGTGTTTTTTGAAACTCCCGTGGAGGTGTTCTTTCTTTGCCGCGAGATAATTAAAGGGAACGTGAATATTTCGCAGTTGAACGAGGAGCAAAAGTATCTGTTCAGTATCGCTCTTGAGAAAAAGCTTTTCGTAAAGACCGAAAACGGTTACGCACAGAATTATTATTATGTAAACCGCGAGGAATATCGCGATCTGGTTTCTATGGGAGAGGAGATATGTAGAGAATTGCTTCCTCTTGTTCATAAAGCATACAGTATAATACTTGGTGAATACGAAAAAACCGTTCCCGAGCATCTTCACTGGCAGATGGGCAACTTTATGACAAACGGGCTCAATTATTTGGTAACCTGCAGTCTGTACGAAGCGGATAAACGCGGTATGCTTTCCACTCCCGACGAAAATAACAAAGAATGGCTCAGCCTCTTTGCAACAGAATAAAAAGAGGAGCGTAATAATATGGTATTCTTCCCGCCGTTTATACTCATAAGAAAAAAAGTCATAATAAAAAGACTGCGTCAAAGCGGTGCGACGTCGCCCGAAACTGCAAAGACCTTGGCAGATGCGGGCATAATAAAACCAAACATATTGCCCGGAGTCACCGAAAGAATGGTTAAAAAAGGTATTATAAATAAAACCGCTGACGGAAAATATTATATTTGACCTTTACAATTCCACCAACACAAAACCTCCGATTATTTCGGCGGTTTTTTAATGTTACTTTACGGTATTCTTTATATCCTTTATAAGCATATCCACGTTTTCTTCCGTCGTTGACCAGCCGGTGCAGATGCGGACGGCTGTTTTATCGCCAAGGGATGCGATATGCTCGAAGGTATATTTTTCCTTCAAGGAATCCAAAACGGTGTTTTCAAAGATGGGGAATATCTGGTTGGAGGGAGATGGATAATACACGCTTACGCCGCATTCGGAAAGACATTTTTTTACCTTTTCGGCGAGAGCCATGGCGTGGGAGCCAAGTTCAAAATATACTCCGTCGGTAAACAAAGCGTCAAACTGAACGCCCAAAAGTCTGCCCTTTGCAAGAAGCGCGCCGTGGCGTTTGATCATGTGACGGATATTATAAGCAAGATCGGGGTTGGTAAACACCATAGCCTCTCCGAACAAAGCGCCGCATTTGGTGCCGCCGATATAGAAAACGTCGCAATGGCTTGCAAGAAAAGGAAGGTCTACGTCCTTGCCTGCAGCAAGACCGTATGCAAGACGGGCGCCGTCTACAAACAAAGGAATTTCATTCTCCTTGCAGACCGCATATATCTCCTCAAGCTCCTTTGCGGAGTAAAGGGAGCCCGTTTCCGTGGGATGAGAAATATATACCATTCCCGCCTTTACCTCGTGCTCGTTGGTGGGGACCGCCAAAAGCTCCCTTAAAGCGGCGGCGGTAAGCTTTCCGTCAACTGCGGGAAGTGCCATTACCTTGTGTCCCGTCGCCTCGATAGCGCCCGTTTCGTGGACGTTGATATGACCGCTGTTACAGCACACCACGCCCTCGTAGGGGCGGAGAACAGAAGAGATTATTATAGTGTTCGCCTGAGTGCCACCTACCGCAAAGTGAACCTCTGCGTCGGGCGCGTTACAAATCTTTTTTATTTTTTCCTTTGCACGTGCACAAAACTCGTCCATACCGTAGCCTACGGTGTTGAGAGAATTGGTGCGTACGAGAGCTTCCATAACCTGCGGAGCGCATCCGTCGGTATAATCACATTCAAAACGTATCATAACGTATCATTCCATTTCTTCAATGTGGTAAACGTATTCAAGAGTGCTGAGCGCCTGAATTATCTCGCTGTGCTTTTTGTACTTTTTAAGCTCTTTTCCGTTTATGGTAACGGATACGGTGTAAACGCTTAAGCCCGAGTTGATGTAGGCAGGGTTGGATTCGATGTTATCTATGACCATACCGAGCTGGCGGATGGTGGTAACGAAATCCTGCAGGTTGCTTTTGTTCTTTAATTCAAGGTGGATCTCGAAGTGGTTGAATCTGTCCTTAAGTCCGTGCTCGATGGTGGGGAACAGAGAAAGACCGCATATAACCGCAACGAATGCAACTGCGGTGACGGTATACATTCCCGCCCCTGCCGTTAAGCCTATAACGCCGCAAGCCCACAATGCCGCCGAGGTGGTAAGTCCCTTTATCTGACTTTTAGAGCTGTACAGAACGGAGTTGCCGCTGATCATAGCGCCGCCGATTATAGCCGCCGCAGATATTACGGGAATGGACATTTGAGTGGAGCTCATAAGGAAAATATCCGTAAGCATTGCGAGGGTGCCTGCGAGGGACACGATTATAAAGGTACGGAGTCCCGCAGAGTGGCGCTTGGAGGAACGCTCAATTCCGATAAAAGCGGAAAAAAGCATTGAAATTCCGATACGCAAAAGTATGGTGTATATGTTTATCTGAGCGGACCATTCTCCCATAAGAATAGCCAAAGGATCGTTTATAACGGGCATTTTACACACTCCTTATCTGTTTCTTGAAAAAGGTCTTCGCCTTGAAGCGAGCATTGCGGCGTACTGCTCCTCTGCCGCCTCCAGAAAGGCTTGCTCGTCTTCCGTGGGGGTATCCCCCTTTTCGGGAAGCTCCTTTTGTATTTTTTGTATTCGCTCAACCAAAAGCTGAGCCTCGGTTTTGGTTTTACCGTCTTCGGTGACGGTCTCAACGAGGACGATATCCTCGATTTTTTCCGAATATGAGCCTGCAAGATGAAGGGAAAGCTTTGCCGCCGCGGGGCCCACAAGCTCGTACAGCACGCCGGAAGCAAGTATTACAGTATGAAGTGCCTGACCGACCTCCCCGCCGATAGCTCTTGCGCCGAGGGCTGCAAGACCGATACTGACGCCTGCCTGCGGGATAAGCGCAAGTCCCAAGTTGTTACGCACCTTTTTATCCTTGCCCGCAAGCATACTGCCGAGATATGCGCCTGCGTATTTGCCGACAATTCTGACCGTAAAATACGCAATTCCGATAACGAGCAGTGACACCGAGCCCACGGAAGCTGAAAAATCAAACAACGCGCCGAGGTCGAAGCTCACTCCCGAGCGGACGAAGAACAACAGCAGCAAGGGCGGGCTGAAGTAATTGAGCTGCTTGAACAGCTTTTCATCACCCGAAACGTTTACGTAAACGGTAGCCATTGACATACAGCCCAGCAGAGGCGAAACGTCAAGAACGGCACAAACACCGCAAAAGGCAAAGAGAACCGCTATTGAAACTATAAGGCGGTTATCCGTAGAACGCTTCTTTAAAAGAGCGGTAAGGAAAAATCCGAACACGCCGCCGAGCAGGAAAACGCCCATATTTATAAGGAGCGGGAAGAAAACGTCGCCTGCGGTGGCGTTTTTCTCTCCTCCGATAAGGGCAACGGCGACGGAGATGGAAACGGAATAGGCAATAAGGCTTATTACGTTATCAAGGGCGACTACCTGCAAAAGAGTGTTTACGAAGTCTCCCTTTGCACCGGTCTGCCGTATGGTCATCATAGTGGATGCGGAGGCAGTAGCCGCCGCCAGCGCGGAAAGAACTATGGAAAAGGCAAGGTCTACACGGAGTATTCCGTACAGCACACCGAAAACCGCCGCAGAGGCAAGAAACGCCTCGGTCAGTGTAATAAGAACCACCTTTGCGCCGTTCTTTTTGAGCACGTTTAACTTAAAAAACTCACCGGTGCTGAAGGCGATAAACGCCAGAGCCACGTCGGAAAGAAACTCGGTTCCGTCGATTATGGTCTGCGGCACCGCATCAAGACAAAATGGACCGAGAAAAATGCCGGTTATTATGTACGCGGTGACGTTGGGAAGCTTTAAAAGCTTGGTAAGCCTCGTCATAGCAAAGCCGCAAAAAAGCATAAGGGCTATTGTAATTACCGCGATAGCCGCAGGAGAAGTGATACCGAAGGTATTCTGTATAAAGTCCGCCATAACGAGCCTCCTTTGCGTAAAGTTTCTTTATAATGATTATATCATATTTTTTTCCTCCTTGCAATACCAAAAGACAGGTTTATGCGGGTATAATGGTTTTTTCGTCTCGCACAGTAGACAAGTACGATATTTTATGATATAATATACTAAAATAATACAAAGGAAAGTTTTTATGAAAAGCAAAAAGCTTACGTTCACGGAGTCGCTTATGCTCGTAGCGGGAGCGGGAATAGGAACCGGTATTCTTACCATTCCCTACGCTATAAGCAAAATCGGCGTATTCGGAACCATTACTTCCCTTCTGCTTGCATACGCGGCAAGTGCATTTATGTATCTTATCATCGCCGACCTTACGAGACAGTCAAGCCGTCCCGAGGATCTGATAGCCATTCTGAACGAGCATTTATTCAGTGGAAAAGGAAAAAAGGCGCTGAATATCGTGTTCTTTGTTTTGCTGGTGCTTTTGCTGCTTGAAAATCTCGTAGTATATATTATGTGCGCGGAAAGTGTAATAACCGCCCTTATCCCCATAAACGGAAACGCAGCAAAAATAATTTTTTATATACTTTCGTCCCTTATCGTAGTATTCGGAGTAAAGGGAATGGGGATTGGAGAAAAGATCTCCGTAATTCTTATCGGTGTTGCGGTGGCAGTCCTCACGGTGCTTGCCTGCTTCAACGTAAAAGGAAGCTTTGATTTTTCCTTTGGCGATACGGGAAAGGTATTTGCCGTATACGGACTGTTTATGTTCTCTTTTTCTGCAATATTCTCCGTTATTCAGGTTTGTAATCATATAGAAAAGCCCGCTCTTGCGGGAAAAGCGATTTTAGGCGGTCTTACTCTTAACGGAATAATAACCGTAATTTTTACCGCGGCGGTCATACTCGGATCGGAAAGCATAACCGAGGTAGCAACTATCGGGCTTGCCGACGGTATCGGTCATCCCGCAGTAAAGGTGATATGCTCGGTGCTGGTGCTGTTTGCCATGTTTACGTCATTCTGGTCAAGCGGATTTGCTTTTACGGACGTCATAAAGGGTCAATTTGGTATTCCCCGACTGCCTGCGTGGCTTATAGCTACCGTTCCCGCCCTTTTGACAGCAATTTTTCTGCCTCTTTCCGTTATTGATTACGTGCAGATCGGCGCGGGGGCTTTATCGGTCATACTGATAATCGTAGTGCTTCCCGCATACCGCAACGCCGTAAAAAAGGCGAGACAGCCCTTATTGCTCGGCAGACTTTCTGCAAACAAAATTATGCTCGCTGCGGTTGCCGTCTCGATAATACTGATGGCGATATCTTCCTTCATTCCCATTGATTAATTAAAGGAGAATTTATGAAAATTGCACTTGTTTCTCCCGCCGGAGCTATGCACAGATACAACGGAATGTTTCACAAGGGATTGCATTACGCGCCCATAACTCTTGCTCTGCTTGCAGCCCTCGTTCCGAAGGAGCTTGATGCGGAGGTGGTTATTTACGACGAGACCGCAAACGCAATTCCTATTGATAACGATGCGGACGTTATTGCGATCACCTGCATTACGGGCACCTCTTCAAGATGCTACAGATACGCAGATTATTTCAGAAGTATTGGAAAGACGGTGCTTCTCGGCGGTGTGCATCCGTCACTTATGCCCGAGGAAGCTGCCTTGCACGCGGATTCCGTGCTTATCGGATTGGGAGAAAAGACCTTTCCTCAGGCGCTTTTGGATATTAAAGACGGAAGCCTTAAGCCCTTTTACCGCGGTGACTGCTGCGGTGATATAGCAAACAGACCCATACCGAGAAAGGATCTGCTGAACAAGAAAAAATACATAACCTTAAATACTGTGGAGGCTGTACGTGGATGTAACCATTCCTGCACCTTTTGCGCCTACCCCGCCGCATTCGGCAAAAGAGTGATAACGCGCCCCGTTGAGGACGTTATAGCGGAAATAAAGACCTTTAAAGGAAAAGAGGTCATCTTCCCCGACGTTAACCTTATTGCCGACGTACAGTACGCAAAGGACCTTTTTACGGCGATGATCCCTCTTAAAAAATGGTGGATGGGACTTACGACTACCGCCATCGGTCACAACGACGAGCTTTTGGATATTTTTCAAAAAAGCGGATGCAAGGGATTGCTTATCGGCTTTGAATCGGTCAATCAGGCGACTCAACAAGGCATACGCAAGGGTGTTAACCACGTAGAAGAATACAAGGCGCTTATAGACAAGCTTCACCGCAAGGGTATTATGGTTATGGGATGCTTTGCCTTCGGCGCGGACGAGGACGGGCCCGACGTATTCAAGCGCACGGTTGAGCTTTGTATCGAAGCAAAGATCGACCTTCCGCGTTTTTCCATTATCACTCCCTTCCCCGGCACCGAATTTTACCGCGAGCTTGAGGCGGAGGGGCGCATCGTGGAGCACGACTTTGCCATGTACGACGTGGAGCATTGCGTGTACAGGCCCAAGCAGATGACGAAAGAGGAGCTTGAGGCAGGTATCGCGTGGGCGTGGAAGGAAACCTATTCGTGGAAGAATATCATTAAACGACTTGACCTCACCAAGCCCAAAACAATGAAAAGCCTATTTATGCTCGTCAACGTCGGATACAGAAAATACGCCAAGGAATTTGAAATATTCGGTGCCGACGTAATGTCGGACAATAGCGATATTCCTTTACCGAAAGGAGCAAACCAATGAAAATAACCTTTATTCTCCCCGCTATCGGTAAAAAAACGGGGCAAAAGTATCTTAAAAGCTGGCTGATGGAGCCGCTTACCGTTGCGGTATTAAACTCGATGATACCCGACACGTATGAACGCGAGTTCTTTGATGACAGAATAGAAAAAATAAACTACGATACAAAAACGGATATAGTTTTCATCACGGTCGAGACCTATACCGCAAAGCGTGCTTACTATATCGCGTCCGAATTCAGAAAGCGAGGCAAGAAGGTCGTTATGGGCGGGTATCACGTAACCCTTTGTCCCGAGGAGGCTGTTCTGCACTCCGACAGCATTATGGTAGGCAACGCGGACGGAATTATTTCGCAAGTGCTGAACGATATTGAAAACGACACGCTTCAGCCGAGATATGACGGCGGTGCGTGTATTATGTATAAAATGCCCGACAGAAGCATTTATGCCGATAAGATGAAAAAATATCTGCCCGTATCCCTTGTGGAAACGGGGCGCGGATGCTATCACAACTGTGAATTCTGCTCCATTGCAGGATATTACAAGCAATGCTACATACACCGTGAGGTGGAGGATATTATTGCCGAGATAAAAGCATGCAGACACAAGATATTCTTTTTTGTGGACGACAGTATTTTTTCAAACAGATCCTTTGCCAAGGAGCTGTTTGAGGAGCTGAAAAAGCTCGATATCATCTGGACGACACAGATAACCCTCGATATTGCCAGAGATGACGAGATGCTTCATCTGATGAAGGAAAGCGGATGTGAAATGGTGCTCATCGGCTTTGAGTCTATTGAAAGCGATAACCTTAAGCAGATGAACAAGGGCTGGTCGGAACGGCTCGGGGAACGGGAGAAGCTCATTCAAAAGATACACGACGTGGGTATCGGTATATACGCAAGCTTCGTATTCGGCTTTGATTCGGACAACGAGGATACCTTCAAGGCAACCCTTGAATTCTGTGAAAAGCATCAGTTCTTTGTAGTTGCTTTTAACCACCTGCTCATATTCCCCAACACAAAGACCTACGAATCCTTCAAGGCGGACGGACGCCTGATATCCGAAAAATGGTGGCTGGAAAGCGGATATACCTTCGGTATGGTCACCTTTAACCCAAAGCAGATCACATCCGACCATTTGCGCGCTTGCTGTAAGGGATACAGAAAGAAGTATTTCAGCTTTCCCTCTATTTTCAGACGGGGAAAAACCATGCGCAAGCGCAGTAAGGGTTTCTTGATCAATTTTGCTTACTGGGTCATAAATATTATTTTCCACTTTGAGATAGACAAGCGTTTTGGTATTCCTATCGGAGAAAATCTTGAGGAAAAGAAAAAATGAGTGAGTCCAAATTTTCAGCATCCCCGACCGACGGAAAAGAGATTTTGCGTATACTTGAAAGCTCTGCCGCCAAGGGAAGCATTGAACTGTTGTACACCCGCCGTCCCGATGCCTATGAGTCCTATATGAAGGAATGGGGTGAAGCGAGGGTATTTGTTTCAAGGCGCGGAGAAAACGCAATCGGCACCTGCGCCGAAATTGTACGCACTCTTTATATTGACGGAAAGCCCTGCAAGGCGGCGTACGTCTGCGGACTTAAAAAAGATGCGGAGTTCGCAGGCAACGTCGGGTTCGGTGCGGAGTTTATAAAAGGACTTTACCGCGATGATATCGACTTTTATTATTGCTCCGTCGTGGCGGACAACCGTGATGCCGTGAAAATGTTTGAACGTGCAAGGCGCGTTATTTCAATGAAGCCCTTTGCTTCGTACAAAACCTTTATCCTTAACCCGAGAGTAAGGATTTCTGCTCCAAAGCACGCCTACGTTTTCAGGCGCGCGACCGATGGGGACGGAGAGGATATAACACGCTTTTTGAATAATGAGGGAGCAAAAAAGGATCTGTTTCCCGTATTTGAAGGCGCGGAAGGATTTTATAATTTGAATTACACCGATTTTTATCTGCTTCTTGACGGCGAAAGAATAATAGCCGCCGCCGCATTATGGAATCAGACTCCCTACAAGCAGTACGTGGTTAAAAGATACGGGCGATGGATGAAGGCGGCACGGTTGTTTAATCCGCTGATATCACTTTTCGGATATATAAGGCTGCCGAAGGAAAACGCCGCACTTGATTTCCCCATGCTTTCATTTTTTACCTGCAAGGACGACAGCGAGAGAACGGCGCGTATATTCCTGAAGGAGATAAAAAAAGAAATAATCAAAAACTACGGCATGTTCGTTATCGGTCTTCCCAAAGATCATTTTGCGTATTCCTTGTTTGATTCCCTTCCCGCCATAAGCTTTGAAACCCTGCTGTACGAAATATCCTATCCGTGGAGCAATAAAAAAATCAAGCCGGTAGACAAAACAAGGATACACCCCGAATGCGGACTTTTGTGATAAGTGTATTAAAAATCGCATCCTCTGAAGGATGCGATTTAATTATTTAAAAATTTTTTCCTTTTCCATTTCAACCAAGAGCATCATATGCCCAATATTGCCCTCGCCGGCGAAGGTGGATATATCAAAAAAATCGGAATCCAGAGGGATCCATAAAAGGTCGTTTTCATCACCGTGGACGGGGATATCGCTATTAAGTCTGCCGATATAAAACTCAAGGCGGATGCCGTACCAATGATAGGTGAAATCTATAAAATGAATAAGCGATATATCCCGACGGGTAATTCCCGTCTCCTCCTCAAGCTCGCGGTAGGCGGCGCTCATACCGTCCTCCCCCTGCTCTATCTTACCGCCTACGAAATTGTATTTTCCCTTGTACGGGTCCGACCTGCGCTTGCACATAAGCACCTTGGTATGGTCCTTGTTAAAGACGGCTATAATGTTTGAGCCCTTCATAATAATTCCCCTTAAACGAAATAAGCACCCTCTTGAAAAAGAAGGTGCTTAAAATTTTACTGCTTATTCCTTTTGATAAGATATACAAACAAGCTGACAAGACCGTAAACCGCAGCAAAGGCAACGGTGGTTATTACCACGTAAATGAGCTTTTGAGCCGCGTTGGTATCGGAAGCCACCAAAAGAAGCATTACCGCAACGGTAGCGCCATAGGTGACGGCGATATGTATAAGTCTTTTGGCGATAGGGCTTGATTTAAGCCCGAAGACCAAGAAGGACACGCCGATGACTATACTGTACACCAATATAAACAAAAGCTGTTTGCCGAAAAGAGAGGCAACGATTTTTACGGTTTCGTCCGTTATACCCGAAACGAGGGTAAGGATATACGCCATCGAAAGCAGAGCGTAGGAGCCCAGCGCGATAAGGGCGATATCTTTAAAATTCTTTTTCATTAGCCTATGTATTTCTTTGCGCTTTCGGGAAGCCGGTCTTCCTCAACGGAAGCGGTGATCATACAGTGGATATCTTCGCCGAGAATAGCGTCAAGCTTTTCAAGGAATTCTGCGTATGCGGAAACGTCGTCGCCGCAGATCTTGAGAGCGCTGTCTATGAAAAGGTCGGTAACGTCATGGTTGCTGGCAAGAAGACCGCAAACAAAGCCGTAAAGGGTGGTTGCATCCTTAACAGCGTATTCCTTTGCGTCTACAAGGCGTACGTCGTAGCCGATGTTATAAGAAAGATTTCTGCCGTATTCAACGCAAACTACCGAGCCGGAAGAAGCTTCAGAAGCCTTTTTTACCTCGTCAATGAGAGTTTTGGTTTTGCCGGATCCTTTAAGACCGACTAACATTTTTATCATATTGGTTTTCCTCCTGTTCGTGACTTTAAATGTCTATACTTATTTTACTTGATATGAACCGAAAAAGCAAGTGTTTTTTTACATTTTCATCTTGTTTTCCAGTGCTTCTTTTTGACTTTCGTAGCCGGGCTTGCCCAAAAGCGCAAACATATTGCGTTTATAGTCCTCTACACCGGGCTGATCGAAGGGATTTACGCCGAGAATATATCCGCTTGCGGCGCACGCCAATTCAAAGAAATATACCATTTCGCCGAGAGTATGCTCGCTTCTGGAATCGTAGGTGATCATAAGGTTAGGCACGTTTCCGTCAAGGTGAGCGAGGAGAGTGCCGGTCATAGCATGATCGTTGATCTGGTTCATAGTCATACCCGCAAGGTAATTGAGGGTATCGGTATTAAGCTCGTCGAAGGGAACGGTAAGAGTGTTTACGGGGTTTACCTGTCTTACCACGGTCTCAAACATAGTACGGCTTCCGTCCTGAATGAACTGACCGAGAGAGTGAAGATCGGTAGAGAAGGCAACGGATGCGGGGAAAATACCCTTTCCGTCCTTACCCTCGCTTTCGCCGTAAAGCTGCTTCCACCATTCTGCCATAGAACGGAAGGCGCCCTCGTAGGAGGCGAGTATCTCTATACGCTTGCCGCTGTTATAAAGTGCGTTGCGGACAACTGCGTATCTGTATGCGATATTATCAAGTCCCTGCTCAAAGCACTGTGCGCGCATATCTGCGGCGCCCTGCATAAGTGCGTCTATATCACAGCCCGCAACGGCGATGGGAAGCAAGCCCACCGCGGTGAGAACGGAAAATCTTCCGCCGATATCATCGGGAATAACGAAGGTTTCGTAGCCCTCAGCGTCCGCAAAATTCTTTAAAGCTCCTCTTGCCTTATCGGTGGTGCAATAAATTCGCTCCTTAAGCTCCTCGCGGGTATAGCGCTTCTCAAGCTCGCTTCTTATAAATCTGAAAGCAAGTGCGCTTTCGGTGGTGGTGCCGGATTTACTTATGACGTTAACGGAAACGCGCTTGTTCTTGCAAAGCTCGAGCACCTCGTTAAGATCGTCGCCCGAGAAGGAGTTGCCGGTAAAGTAAATATCGGGAGTATTCTTGGAAAGGCAATTGTAATTGGGAGAGCGGAGAAAATCTATTGCAGCCTTTGCGCCGAGATAGCTTCCGCCGATACCGATAACGATGAGAGCGTCGCTGGTGTCACAAATGCGCTTTGCAGCCGCTTTAATGCGTGCAAATTCCTCTTTATCGTAATTTGCGGGAAGGTCTATCCATCCTGTAAAATCGTTGCCTGCGCCGTTACGGTTGCGTATATAACCGTCTGCGGTTTCAAGAGATTCGTTAAGAGCTTCCAACGCGCCTTCGCCGAGAAAGGAAAGTGCGTATTTATCTTCAAGACGTATCATAGTTTTTTGTTTCTTCCTTTTATTTTGAATTTCCATATATTATATACCATATTACCCGTTTTGTCAATCAAATAAATCCGCAAGCGACGCGTAATATTCGCATTAATACTTCTCCGAAGCTTATTCGTGAAATGTCCTCCGTCGCAACTACGTCCGCTGTTGAAATAAGCTGTCCGTCGCGGTAGATATCAACTCTGCCAACCTTATCGCCCTTTGAAATGGGTGCGCTGATATCCTCGAATATATTCACTTTTTGGGTTATCTCCCCTGCCACGCCCTTTTCCGTAAGCATTGAAGGCGGAGTATAGTCGGCGGAAAGGTAATTATCCTTGCCGCCCGGAACGAAAATATCCTCTATTTCAAGATGCTCGGGGGTGATGACAGAATAGTTTGCAAAGCCGAAATCAAGCATTTTCTTTACGGTGCCGAATCTTTCGTTACTGCTTTCACCGCCGAGAACGACGGCTATAAGATGAAGTCCGTCACGCATGGCAGTACCCGAAAGGCAAAAGCCTGCGGCATTGGTAAAGCCCGTTTTCATACCCGTTGCGCCGCTGTAATAACGGATGAGCTTGTTTGTGTTTGAAAGTCCGAAGGCGCCGTCGCGAATAGTGTCCATCCATACGGTGGTAAACTCGGTCACACCCTCGTGAGTAAGTAATTCACGGGTCATAAAAGCCACGTCGCGGGCACAGCTGTAGTGGCCTTCCTCATCGAGACCGTGAGGGTTTTTGAAGCTCGTGTTGGTCATACCGAGGCTTGCGGCGCGGTTGTTCATCATACCCACGAAGGTCTCCACACTGCCTGCAATATGCTCCGCAAGTGCCACGGTGGCGTCGTTTGCAGAGGAGATCATCATTGCCTTCATAAGGTCCTTTACCGTCATTTGCTCGCCTTGCTCAAGGTAGACCTGACTGCCGCCCATTTTCGCCGCGTACTCGCTTACGGTTACGGTTTCATCGTAGGTTATCTTTCCCCCGTCCAGCGCTTCGAATACCAAGAGTGAGGTCATTATTTTTGTAACGGAGGCGATGGGAAGCTTTTCCTCCTCGTTTTTGGCATACAATACCTTACCCGTGAGGTAATCGGTGAGATATGCGCTTTTCACCTTGAAATCCCCCGTAAAGGCAGCCGCGGGCTCAAACCAGAAGTCCTCCGCAGGCAGGCTTTCAAAAACGTCGATGCTTTCGGTGGCGTTGGCTGTTAAGGGGAAAACCAACACCGCTACGATAATTAAAACAAAAATTCGTTTCATTGTAATACTCCTTTCCCGTAATTTATATGCGGGAATACCCGGGAATATATGCAATAACTCCGATAATTACCCCAAAAAGCCTTCGGCTTCTCGGGGACCCCGAAAAATAATCACCCCACGAAGCCTTGCGGCTTCGCGGGGACCCCGAAAAAAATGAGCTGTCAGGAAGCTGACAGCTCATAATTTTTTGTTTTAATTATTTAACCAACTGGTCAAGGTTATTTTCGTCAACGATAACGATAACGTAATCTACAACGGATTTGCCTGCGGATGCGTGTCTGCCTGCGTCGGTAAGGTTAACAACGTAGTCGCCGGAAACCGCCATCATAGAGTTGTTGAAGCGTTCTGCAAGGTAATCTACGAACATAGCGGAGCTATCGTCACGGTAGATCATAGCAGATGGAAGCTCGGGACGCTCGGTACAGAAGTAAAGACGGGAAAGAACACTGCTCATACCCTCGTTTGCATCACCGGAGATGATCTCGCAGCTATCCTCGGAGGTGAACTTCTGGATCTTGCTGAGATTGGTGGTGGTCAGCTTAAGTCTGTGAGCGGAATCACCCATATCAAGAGAGAACTTTGGAGAAAGGGTAACGCGCTTTTCGGTAAGGGTATCGGTGTCAAACTGACCGTATACTGCAAGGTTACCGCCGGCAACTACCTTTTCCTCGGAAACGTTGAAGTTTTCAAGTGCGTGAGGAGCTGCTTCGGGAAATCTCTCTGCGATGTGGTTCATAATTTCGGTATAAACAAGGAAGCCTGCGTAATCGGTGATATGGCTATCGGTCTTGTTATACAGAGTATATCCGTCATCCTTATGCTGCCCGAAAACGTCGCGCATATTGATGAAGGTAGCGTTGGACTTGGTGAGGGCTTCAGAAACCTGATCGTACAGAGTGTTATAGGTACCCTTCTCTGCGCTTTCGGGAAGATATTCGCTGTACTCAAAGGAAGCGTTGGGGATGAGAACGTAGATGATCTCAACCTCCATACCGCCTGCACGGTTTTCAAGAGCGGTGATCTGTGCGTTAACGGTATCGTTTACGAACTTATCGATCTTGGAAACGGTAGCGATATTGGTACCGCAGTAATTTTCTACGGTCTCGCGGAAGAAGAGATAGCCGTCCTTACCGAGAACTACTTCGAATTCGTCGGTACGGGTCTCTGCCATAGCGTCGCGCTTAACGGTTATATCGCGAGGGGTGCTTTCTTCCTTGCCGTCTACCTTTGCGGTGATGGAAAGAGAACGGGAATCTCTGCCGTCAAGATCGTACTCAAGGATATAATAACCGTTGAGAGAGTTAACGGAAACGGAATCCACAGGGCTGGTAGCGGTAACTACTGCGCCTTCCTCACACGCGCCGCTGATAACAACGATCTCGGGAGAGGTGTTGACGATAGCGGTAACGGTGGGACGTGCGGTATAGCCCTCCTCCGTGGGAGGCTCGGACTCTTCTTTTTCATCAACTGCATCCTTGGAGAAATCCAGAGGAGGAATATCGTCGATAGTAGAACCGGAGAAGCTGACGCAGGACGTTAAAAGTACCGAAACAAGCAGCAGAGCGGTAAGCATTGCCGCAAAAGTATATCTTTTAAAGCTTGACATTGAAAATAACCTCATTTCTTGGTAGTAGCGTTTGGAATTATTCGTCGGAGGCGTTCTTCTTTGCTTCCTCGACTACTTTCTGAACGATGTTGGAGGGAGCTTCCTCGTATCTGAGGAATTCAAAGGTATAGGTACCTCTGCCCTGAGTCATAGCGCGGAGCTGGATTGCGTAGGTGCTCATTTCAGCGGTAGGAACTTCTGCTTCAACAACGGTGTATCCCTTACGGTCGGGAGACTGGTCGGTGCCTGCAATTCTGCCGCGGCGCTTGTTAAGGTCGCCGATGATATCGCCCATCATATTATCGGGGATAAGAACCTTCAGCATACCAACGGGCTCGAGAAGAACGGAGTTATCCTTAAGACCTTCCTTGAACGCAAGGTTTGCGGCAAGCTTGAAGGACATTTCGGAAGAGTCAACGTCGTGATAAGAACCGTCGAAGAGGTTTGCCTTAAGACCGATAACGGGATAGCCTGCAAGAACGCCCTTCTGCATGGATTCCTGAAGTCCCTTTTCGATTGCGGGGAAGAAGTTCTTGGGGACTGCGCCGCCGACAACGGTTTCGGTGAAGACGAGTCCGTCCTCATCGTGACGGGAGAACTCGATCTTAACGTCGCCGTACTGACCGTGACCGCCGGACTGCTTCTTATGTTTACCCTGAACGGACTTGGGACGCTTGATGGTTTCTCTGTAAGCAACCTTGGGAGTAGCAAGGTCAACACTGGTGCCGAAGCGGTTCTTGAGCTTGCTTACGATAACGTCAAGGTGCATATCGCCGAGACCGTACAGACACATCTGCTTGGTTTCTGCGTTGTTTACGTACTTAACGGTAAGGTCTTCCTCCAGAAGCTTGGAAATACCGGAAGAGATCTTATCTTCATCACCCTTTGCCTTGGGAACGAGAGCCATGCTGAGATAAGGAGTGGGGAATTCTACGGGAGCGTAGGTTCCGCCGAGAGCAGCGTTGGTGGAAAGGGTATTGTTGGTATTGGTGTTGGTGAGCTTTACGGTTACACCGATATCGCCGAAGCAAAGCTCGTCAACGTCGGTCTCCTTCTTACCTGCCATGGTTACGATACGAGCGATCTTTTCGGTCTGGCCGGTGGAAAGGTTGGTAAGAACGGTATCCTTCTTAAGGGAGCCGTTGAGAACCTTGAAGTAGCTCTTCTTACCGAACTGGTCTGCTACGGTCTTGAATACGAAGATAGAGGTATCGCCGGTTTCGGAAGAGGAAACTGTCTTTTTATTGCCTTCGCTGTCGATCAGAGTCTCGTCGTGACGGTCACTGGGAGAGGAGAAGGAAGCAGCGATAACGTTCATAAGAGTTCTTACGCCTGCGAGAGTGAACGCTGAGCCGGAGAATACTGGAGCGATGGTACCGCTGATAAGACCTGCGTTCATAGCAGTGGTCTTTTCATCGATGGTGAGAGCCTCTTCGTTGAAGAGAACCTTTTCGATAAGCTCATCGGAGGTCTCTGCAAGAGATTCGTCAAGCATCTTCTTGTACTGCTCTACGGTATCGTTCATATCTGCGGGAAGAGATGCGGGGTTGGGCTTGCCGCTCTTATCGAAGGTGAATGCTTCTTCGGTAAGAAGGTTATAGAAGCCCATATCTGCCTTACCCTCGTGATAAGGAACGAAAACGGGACATACGGTGTTGCCGAACAGGTCGCGAAGCTGACCGAAGACACGCTCGAAGTTAGCGTTTTCATCGTCCATCTTATTTACGAAGAACGCCTTGGGAAGCTTGCCTGCAAGATCCCAGCAAAGCTCGGTACCAACCTTGGGTCCGGACTTACCGTCTACTACGAGAACTGCGGTGCCTACAACGCGGAGAGCCTGTCTGACTTCACCAACGAAATCGAAGGTACCGGGAGTGTCAACTAAGTTGATCTTCGCACCGTTCCACTCAAAGTTTGCGAGAGAAGCGGATACGGATATGGTTCTTCTGATCTCTTCGGGGTCAAAGTCCATTACGGTGTTGCCGTCAACGGTTTTGCCGAGACGGTCGGTTACCTTGGAAAGGTAGAGCATAGACTCTGCGAGAGAGGTCTTACCGTCACCGCCGTGTCCCAATAAACAGATATTACGAATTTTGTCAGATGTATATTTTGCCATTATTTTTCCTCCATTAATGTACTAACAATTTTCCAACAATCTATTATATAATAATATTTCAAATTATTCAAGAGTATTTTTTGAGCATTGAGCCGTCGAAAATGTAAATTTGCAAGGTTCATTTTTGTGCAAATGTTACAAAATCATCGAAAGCAGCCATACGGGGAGCACCCAAACGAGCTGGAACAGCACCGTATAGACCGAGGGAATATTGCTCGTATCCCCCACGAAAAGCATAAATCCTGCCGCCACAAGTGACAGCACCGTGCCGATAACGCATATCATAGCGTTGCTCTTTATGATATGACGCGTCTTATCGCACAGAGCGAAAATACGCAGGAAATTATGAAGTCCGGAGTTTGTAACGATACCGGAATCTATTTCCTTGGATACCTTCGTCATATCCTCGGGGTTGCCCGCCTTGAGGATGGCGATGGGGCACTTCTTATATTTAATACCGTTTGCAAGGAGATCGTTATTTATATTGGGGTCAAGTGTTTTTATTCCAACGCACAAGCCCGATTTGTTCATATCGCGAAGCAATTCGTCAAACAACGGGTTGATGGAATACTTGATGTACAGCTTTACCGCCAGATGATCCCCTACCGAAACGAACATTACGGAGCCGACGCTGTTTTCGTACATATCGTCTATCTCGTCCTTGGGAGCCTCAAAGCGGTAGCGGCGCATATAGGCGCGCTTTCCGATGAAATACTCCTTACCGTCAAGAACCACGCGGAGTCCGTCGGAGGCAGACTCAAGAACGCGGATGTACTGTGCAGGCTCTACGGGCTCGGTTATGGTGGAAGACAGAACCTTTTCGAGAGGTCCGCCCACGTAGTTGAAGATACGTGAAAGCTCGATAAGCATACGGTCGATACGGAAATCTCCGTAGGTGCGGAAGCTGGTTATCTTTACGAGGTGGGAGGGATATACCTCCGTATCCGCAAAGGAGATAACGGAAGCGTCCGCATATTCCTCTGCAACGGCGGGACCGATAAAGCAGGAGGAGGAGCGGTTTGCTCTGCGGTTTGCAGTGCAAAGGGGCATTGCGATTATAAAGAAGGCGGAAAGAGGAAGTCCCACTGCCAAAGTAAACATTGCGCCGTTTACAGATTCAAGCATGGTTCCGCCCATAATAGCCTTTACCGCAAGGGCGGCTATAGCGGCAACCATCACGAAGGGAAGCAGGAAGTTGAACAGGTCCTCGCTCTTGGGACGTTTTTTGAGACGTGCGAAGAATCCGCTTATAAACTTTGTCTTGCGGACGGTGTAAATATCGCTGTCCTCAAGAAGATATGAATAAAACTCATCGGATTCGCGGGATGCTCCGGATATCTGTGCCGCCGCATACTTGCTTTTTGCGGAAGCGATAACCTTGAAGCAGGCGTAATCCTTCTTGGCGGTGAGATAATGTATAAGCGCGGAGCAGATGCCGCACATTGCCGCCGTAAGGTTGAACAGATGCAAATCGGGATCCGTGGGAGACATAAACGCTCTTACCAGACAATAGCCCGCACTGGCGACGAAGGAGAAGAAGAACACGCTGTCTGCCGTAAGATTAAAGGTAAACAAGCCTTTTGCACCCTTGGAGAGGTAAGGCATAAGCACCATACCGAGGAAGAACAGCACCTGAAGATCCGCAAGGATATACAGAACACCGTACCGTCCCTGACTGAGGTATATTGAGTATCCCGCGCCTCCCTTGGTGGCAAGCTCAAGATAAACGATACCCAAAGTAATAAGTATTGCCGCAATAAGACGGCGGAAGGCGTGTCGGATGCCGCGGCGCATAAGGCGGTTGACCTCGTTGTTCTGCGCTCTGTCGGTATATTCGTACTCGCCGTTATTCTTGTTAACTTCGTTTTCTGCCTTTTTGTATTTTTCGCGGATTGCCTCGGGCACCTCGTCGCTTTCGATATCTATTTCACCCAAAGCGATCTTCAAGCCGATATCCTTGGTATCAAGCAAGCCGTCACCGACGTTGATATCGTCGCTATCCTCGGAAACGAGGCTGAGCTGAGTATCGTCCTCGTCCTCCAAGCCGATCTTGCCGCTTACCACACGCTCGGAAAGTCCTGCGTAGTCGTCGTCAAAGGTGGCAGTCTCACGGTTGTCCTCCTGAGGGGGCATGGTGTCGCCCATGGGGAACAGCTCTTCCTGCTTGTATTCCACGGGCTTTTCCACCGTTTCGGGATCCATAAAGCGGGAGGTGTCTATTTCCGCAGGCTTTTTCTCTGCCTGACCGATGGTGTCCACCGTGGCACGGTCGATAAGTGCAAAGAGCTCGTCTGCACGGCGGCTCTTCATAGGCTTGTCCTTGTTGCCGTAATAATAATTCTTAAGCTCCGCGTCGTCCTCCATACGTGCCTCAAGGGCATCGCGCAAGCCCTGAGTGGAGGATTTTTCATCTTGTATCTTTACGCGGGAGGAGTATTTATCAATAATATCCTCGGTTTCGGTGCGGGTGGGAATGTTCCCGTCCACCGATTTGGTTTTTTCAAGCATTGAATTCCCGTCGGGAGCCTTATAGCCGCCCGAGGGCATGGGAATATGACGTGCAGTATCGTTTTCGGCAGACACGTGCTGCAACCGTTTAAGTATATCCTCAACGCTGGATTCGTTTCTTTCGCTCATCGTCTGCTTTATTCCCCCTTTCCATGGCGCTGGCGCGCCGCCTCAAACAGCATTATTGCCGCCGCATTGGATACGTTAAGCGAATTCAGCTCTCCGTACATAGGTATGGAAAGGACGAAATCGCTTTTTTCTTTTTCTATTCGGGTTTCTCCCTCACCCTCGCTGCCGAGGACGAAGGCTATTCCGCTGTCATCAAATCTTTCGCCGAAATAAGGCTTTCCGTTTGCCTCAAGGGCGTATACCCACACTCCCCTGCTCTGAAGCTCCGCCACCGTGGAGGCTATATTTGCCACGCGGGCAACGGCTACGCGGAATAGGGCGCCTGCCGAGGATTTGGCAACCGTTGAGGTGAGCGACACCGAGCGGTGCTTGGGAATTATAACTCCGTGAGCGCCTGCGCACTCTGCGGTACGGATTATCGCACCCAAATTATGAGGATCGTTTATGCAATCGCAGATGACGAAGAAGGGCTTTTCGCCTTTTCTTTCGGCAACGCCGAAAAGATCGTCAACGGTGGCGTACACCGTTTCGGGCACGGAAGCGGCAACACCTTGGTGTACCGCGCCGCCCGAAATATTATCGAGACGGGCACGGTCGATCTCCACAACGGGGATACGTCTTGCATTTGCTTTGCCGACGATGACCTTTATACTTCCCTCGACTGCGCCTTTTTGTACATATATTTTATCTATATCTCTTCCGGAGGCGAGAAGCTCAAGCACTGAATTTCTGCCCCAGAAGATACCGTCGTTTCCGTTAACACGGACGTTTTCGTCACGCATAAAAGATACCTCTTTTCGGTAAATATACCTATTCCAAATAATTATAACACATAAATTCGGTTTTGCCAACAGTAAATTTCATATTTATATAAAAAATCCGCCCCGTTTTGTATACGGGACGGATATATTGACTAAAAAACTATTTCTTTTTCCTGAAAATAACCACTGCTGCCACTGCGGCTACTGCAACAACGGCGCCTACTGCGGCGATTATCCAGCCGGTGCTGCCGCCCTTTTTATCGGTATCGGCAGAAGCGGCCTCGCTCTTTTCGGATACGTCGGCGGGCGTGCTTTCATCGTCGGACGCGCTCTCGTTGGGAGCAACGCTTTCGTTGGGAGCAATGCTTTCGTTGGGAGCAACGCTTTCCTCGGGTACGGACTCCTCAGGTACGGATTCTTCGGGCACGGAGGTATCCTCTTTCGATTCCTCGGGAACGGATACGTCGGTATCGGGTTCGGAAACGTCGGGAGAAACGGTGCTTGCATCCTTACCGAAAACGCTTATTTCACTTACCCAGAGGAATTTACCTGTAATGGTATACTCGACGCGAACGTATCTTGCTTCCTGCATTTCGGAGAAGGTGACGGTGAAATCACGCTTTTCCCAAGAATCGGACTTGGAAACGCTTCCGCCTGTGAGTGCCTTCGCTTCGGCAAAATTCTTTCCGTCATTGGAGAAGGATACCTTTACGCCTGCATCTGCAGGAGAAGGAATACCCCAGTCGCTGTTACCGAAAAGGTCGGTGGTGACCTGTTTTACGGAGGTGACCTTGCCGAGGTCGATGGTTATATTTACGTTTTGTCCCTTGTAGCATCCGCATTCACCGACGCTGCCCGCGGCGGTAAGAGTGCCGTAGCCATCGGTAAACTTGCCCAAGGGCTTGCCGTCTGCGCCCGTATCGGTCCAATCTCCGGAATATGTGGCGCCATCGGAGGTATATGGCTTTTTAAGAGAGAGGTTATCGTACTTAACCCCGTCAATAACCTTGTTTGCACTGCCTTCCTCGGGATAAGGATATCCGTTCTTTGCAATATCGTAAGCTATATTCTGCAGTGTGGTTGCTGTGGAGGAAGGAAGGTTTGCGGTATATGCGTTTCCGCGTGGGTCGATGCCGAGATAGGAATACAGCCAGGTACAAGCGGCAAGATAACTGCCTTCCCAGGAGTGATGTCCGCCGTCATCTGCAAAAAGGTTGATGGAGGGGGCGGTTTCTATGCACTTAAGGAACGCGCTTGCAACGGGAGAATATTCAAGATCGTACTTATCGGCAAGGCGGGAGTAATTGCGGTAATGCTTATAGAAGGAATTTACGCGGGTGGAGGCGTCAAGATCGTTGGAATAGCGCATATAAAGAAGGGCGGTGGCGCCGTTCGCTTCGATAAGAGGAAGCATTATGCCGACGGATTCTTCCATTTTGTTATATGCGGCGCCTGCGGCATCCTGCAGAACCACGTAATCGTATTTCTTTGCGTTAAGCATACTGCGGAACTTCTTTCCGCGGGTATGGGAAGGATCTGCAAATTCCTGAAGGAATGCGCTGCCGTCGGTACAGTAATCGACTACCACCTCAACGCCTGCGGCTTGGCAGAGTCCCTTGAACTTTATGGGAATACCGTTGAAATAAGTGGTACTGTTACCAACGAAAAGGAACTTTATTGCATCCTTGGAGGGAGCAACGGGATTATCGTAAGCTATGCGGAGCTTGTTGGTAGACTTATTGTATTCGCCGTGAACGGGATAAATAACGGACATGGTGGCGTTATACAGCATTGCGCCTTCCATCGCGGTGGTGTAGCACTGGGAAAGTCCCGAGGGTGCTCCGGAGGTATATGCTACCATAAATCCGCCTGCGGGGATCTTTACGGTAAGCTGGGGAGAGCCGTATACGCCGTTTTCGTTGGCAAGCAGATCTCCGCCCGCCTCGATAAGAGTGCCGTTTTTATCGAATATAAGAAGCTTTGCATAACGGAACGCATACTCGCTGGAACCGATAACGCGGGTAGAATCGGTGTTGTTGGGATATACGACAACACATCCCGACGAGGTCTTCTGGTCGTAACCGGTTATATTGCAGGTGAAATCCACGTCGTAGCTTTCAGCCGATACGGGGAAAGCGCACAAGGTAGTACCTAATAAAACGGATGCAAGAATAAAAGCAATTTTCTTTTTCATAGTAAAACCCCCATTATTTTTATGAAAACACAATAAAACACGGTAAATACTTTCAACTATAAAATGCAATCAAATTAGTTTGACGCTTTTAGCTGAAAACCACAATAAATGTAAAATCACTTTATAGCGCTAAATGAAGCATAAGAAAATTATGATCAAATCTACCGGCTGCATTTTTACTTTCAATAGTTTCATTGATTTTGCTTTTAATGATAAAACCATTTGGGATGATAATAGCATCTGTTTTCCTACCGCTGGGACGAGTCGCCTGTCCGTAGAAAGCGTCGACATTATGCTGTGATATCCTCGACATATAATCCATAGGATTTCCACTATTAAAGTCCGCAGCAACTATAAACGTACTTTCGTTGCAACAATCAATAATCCAATCTTCAATACTATTGAAAACCCAATCGTATTCTTTTTCATCCAGTTTATATCTATAAAACGGGAAGCTATGTCCTGTGACAATAGCTACTTGCATTCCGTTTAAACTGATACCGGTTTTTAAAAAGAATTTATCGTGCCAAAATTCCTCGTTGCCATTATAATAAACTCTGGTTATGGGTTTGAGAAGTTTGTGAATAATACTTGAGGTCAATTCATACTTTGAACAAACGAACAACCCCACATTCAAACCGGGTGCAACATGACTCTCGGACATGACTTTAAACACGCTGCTGCCGTATCCTACTGAATTTAAAATCTCCTCTCGAATCTCCTTTATATCGGGGAACTCTTGAAAGCAAATAACATCAGGATTATGCTCTTTGATAGTTTCCTTAACAAAATGCAAGTTTCTCTCTATATCAGAAAGCATTGATCCGACATTCCAGCTGCCGATTTTCAGTTCGTTATCAAACATTTTCTCTATTACTCCATGCATTGTATTCTATTATATCCGAACAAACCATCCTATAATAATACAGAGAATATATCGGATATTTGGGATAGGCTGAACGTTTCCCAGCATATATTAACCAATTGTCGGGAGTTCGCTTTACGTTTCTTTCTCGAATCAGTTTCCAAATCTCACAAACCTTATTTTCGAATCCGAGACTCGGGGAATTTCCTACAGTCTTATAATACCCATGAGCATTAAGCAAAGCATCCAAATACAATAACTCGCCACAATTTTCATAGTCCTCTCCATCATTCTTATCCAGTTCAGTTTCGCCACATAAGTTAACAGAATTTTTTTCGGTGTATTGAAAGCGCTCAAACATTTCATTTTTGGGCAAATTCATAACAGCAGCAGAATCTTTATTAATCAAAAAACAAAAAGCTTTTCCTATCATTTCGTCTACCATTTCATTGGGCTCTGAATTTCTTGCGTATGTTACTAACGATTTCAAAACCTTCGACGTATGAGTAATTGAAGGTTCGCCAGTTGGACTCATAAAATAACCGTCAGAACTATTTTGGGTATGTTTAAAATAATTAATAGTAGAAGAAAGTATTACTTGTAGTTTGTCCATATACAGTCTTAACTCATTTTGCTTGCAATCATTGTCAAATTCAGGAAGAGCAACCTCTAAGCATTTTTTGAATTTGAGTAAAGTATCAAACGCAAATGCAGTAGGAAGTATTGCCGATGTTTTATTAGTCGCCATATATCCCCAAGACCTTTTGTCTAGAAAAGTACTATAGTTACTCGACCGTATCAGCCAGTCAGCACTTTGAGCGATGAAATTATATCTTTTTAAAAAAACATCTTTTCGTATGTCTTCTTCAAGATTTGAAGGGAAAGATAAAAAGCCACCACTCAAAAGGGTAGATAAGCTAAGTGTTGTTTGGTTGATAGTGCCTTCAACGCTCTTCTTATCAAATTCCCAAATAGATGGCCAAGAATAACATTTCGGAGAACGCAATGAAATCAGTAAATTCATAGCACCATTAATTGCAGATTGAAACGCACGTTCTGTTGCAGTATCCACAGCGCAGTTTGTATATTGAATATCTTTATTTAGCCAATTATTCAAAATCATTATTCCGAAGCAAATCGAACATATACTAATGTCCTTGTCAGCGTATTCTCGTTCAACCAAGTCAATAGGCCAATAAACGAAATCGCTGTCAACAATACTAAAATTTTTTATACAGACATTGAGCGTATCCAAAAATAGTTTTGGGAAGAATCGCGTGTTTTCGCGATCGCAGTAATATAGATATGAATAATAATCGGTTTCTAACGTATTTTTATCTAACGGGACAATAGCATCCCCCACAGTGGTACTACAAGCTTTGAGGTCATCAATACACATATCTATAACGTTTCGCGAAATAGTATCACCGCCTTCACACACAGACATTAAATATTTCACGTCGGTTTCTTTAAACTCGTTGCCCGCCAATCTTAAACCACTCATGTGAACAATACGATTAAGATCATTTTCTGAAAAATACCTTTTTAATGTAACTAAAATGTCATCTTTCCAAGTGAAACCATAAACAAACACAGGTATAAAAACACATTTTTCATTTTTGAACGCTTGGAAAAACTCGTGGTATATCGGGGATGCATCGGTAAGCGTATCCGATTTGTTTATTCCGTCAAAAAAGTCAGGACAGAGAACGACTATCATTCTTTTTAAGTTAGGCATAATAGTTTTTGTATCTTCGATAAAGTTATAGTTATTCTTCAACTCGGGCGCAAAAAATACCTCGCCGAAGTCCTCATCGTTTTTTATTAGCTCGTATATTCGTCTGCCAATCTTCTCGCTGATTCCATCATCAACTTTCTGTCCTCTGTAGCAAATAAAAGTATCATAAGCCATATTATTCTCCCTCATCTTTCAAATAGTTTGGAATTATATATTCCGAATAATAGGTTGGATTGTATGGAACTTCCGAAAAATCGGAAAAGCCAATGCTTTTCAGCCAGCTGGTGTTGATGCTTTCCGCTGTTTTAATATACATCTCCCACAACTCAGCAGAACTCAACTCGACAGTGCGATAAACCGGATAACTTTGTCGGTCATAGTCTTCCCAATTGTCATTCAAAATGGTTACGCCGCGCGTACTATAATCTACACCCTCCATAGGGTATGGAACATACAAAGAATTTTTAATCTCGTCCACAAGACCGCTCGATAATAAATAATCACATTCCTTAAGGGTATTTTCTTGAATTTCCCATGTGGTTCCAGGCAATCCAGTGATGGTATATAGCGTAACATAAAGCTTTGATTTTGAGTATAATAATTCTAATTTTTCCATCAGTTTGCGATACATTAGGGTTCTACCATTTTTCTTAAGCAAATCGGAATCGCTACTCTCCATACCCAAACGAATTTCGACAAAGCCCGCACTCTCCAAAGCGTAAATGGCATCTAAGTCGATCATGTCGGCTCTCATATCACAACTTAATACGAAATTATGTTTGGTGGCTTCTATTTGTTTACAAACATTTTTTAAACCATCCCGAGAATAACCCAGCACGCTATCAAAAAAATGGACCAGTGTTCTTAACGGTAACAACTTGACCATTTCATCTAATTGACCGTTTTCACTTGAAAAGAAATGCGGCGCACGTCCATCCACACAATAATTACAAGAAAAGGGGCATCCCATAGTAGTGAACGTATTGATCGCATAATCTGCGAGCGAAAAAGGCAACAAAGAATAGTTGACGTATGGCTTTGGGCATACAGTCAACTTTTTATCTGTCAACTGCTGTGCGGCATCCATTTCGTATCCTATAACCAACTTATCGAAAATCGGGTAACGATTTGCTGTTTCTTTCGCCGCTACGTTGATATGTGCACCTCCAATCATTACTTTCGTTTTTGGAGAGACCGCCTTAATTCGTTGCGCTAAAGCCGCACACAACGGTACGGTTGGGCAAACGGCAGAAAATGCTATAGTTTCCGGAAGTGGTTCTCCGTTGTTTAACGCAAATTCAAGCATATTGTAATGCATATATCTGACGCAAATTCCGTTGGCATCTAAAATGGTTGCAAGCCGCAATAGACCGTTCGAAAAAGTTTTGGTTTTTACAGGTGCGGTTTCGCCAATAATATTAAAGCGTTTATAACTCTTAACTATAAAATAGTCTTGTTTACACTTGTTGAGTCGGCTATCAATTTCCTTTTTATAATGGTTATAGTCAATCAACCATATCATAACATAAATACCTCAAAGTTTTATAATAATTCCATCTTTGGCTATAGACGCTTGTATTGCATCGATTATTAAAGCGACAGCCATACCAAATTCTCCGTTAGATATGGGTTGCCTCCCCGTTTCAATCGCACTTGCGAATTCATCGATAACGTTTATTAAAGCGTTACTTGTATCATTTTCAGTTATCAAAGCTTCGTTTTTAATGCACTCAATTTTTCCGTTATTCCGAACATATCTAACAGGAGAAATCGTTAGCTTCTCCGTACTTTTATTATCATCAAAGCAAATAGTACCGTTTTCACACCCAAAGATTATTGTTCTATTTTTAAATGCAGATATCCACGAAACATTAATGTGTGCCATAAAATCATCAAAATACAATGTTATATAAGCGATATCATTTCTGTTCGGAACAACATTGGCTTTAGCAATTGCGCTAACTGATTCAGGAAGTTTTTCCGCAAGATAAAGCAAAATGGAAATGTCGTGAGGCGCCAAATCCAAAACAACGTCCACATCGGTTCTGAAAATGCCTAAATTTGTCCGCGTGGAATCGAAATACTGTAGTTTTCCGACACTTGACGGTATATGTTGCTTTACACTTCGTATAGCATCTTTATAAATAAAGTGATGATTGACCATTAACACTAAATTTAGGTTTTGAGCCAATTCATTCAACTCATAAGCTTCGTTGTAGGTTAATGTCATTGGTTTTTCTATAAGAACATGTTTACCATTTTCTAAACAAAGTTTTGCATAATTAAAGTGATAAATTGCAGGTAGCGATATTATTACAGCATCAACGTCACCGTTGAATGCGATATCGTCAATATTCGTGAAAATAGCAATATCGGGATAAATGCTTTTAGCTTGCAGTAGTTTATCTATATTACGATCAGCTAAATGAGTCACTCGATGTTTGTTGCTGTCATTAAACGCTTTTAACAGTATACGTCCCCAATATCCGTATCCGACCATTGCAAAATTCATTGTAACGCCCTCACATCATAAATCTTAATAATTCTTCACAAAAAAGTTTACCAGAAAAGTTGATTTTTGTCAATATACACCGTAAAAGTAAAAACGCCATCGAGTCTACTTCTATAAGTTTAAACTCGATGGTGTTAAATTGCGTTTTATTTGCCGAGGTCGGGGAGGCTTGCAGCTGCAACGGACTGGCCTACGCGACGAGAGGATTCATCGGGAATGTGGAGGGTGATCTTCTTTGCAAGCTCGGGGAATTCAACGTCGAGAACCTCCTGCGCCTTTGCGAGAAGGATAACGCCGCCCTCACCGCTGGTAACACGGCCCATAATGAGAACGTGCTTGATATCGTAGAATTCGGTGTAGTATGCGATAGCATAGCCGAAGTATACGCCGATGGTCTCGTAGATCTTTGCAGCTCTTTCGTCGCCTTCCTTCATAAGGTTCTGAACAACCTTAAGCTTTTCTGCGGGAGAAAGGCTTTCGTCAAGCTCGATGCCTGCGAAGGGAGCAAGCTTGATAACGCCGTCCTGAGAGAAGTATTTAACGCCGCAGCCGTAATCGCCGGACCGTTCGTCAACCATAGCGTTCTTGCAGTTGTCAACGGGAACGAAAGCGAGCTCGTTGAGCCAGCCGGTGATGTTGCCCTGACCGTCAACGTATCCGCCTGCTTCGGAGGTACCCATAGCTACGCCGAGAACGTTGGTATCGTCAAGATCCATTGCGCCTGCGAGAGCGGTAACGTCACCGTCGTTTGCAACCTCGATGGGAATATTCTCGCCGAGTTCCTTTGCAACGTCGATATACATATTCTTTACGCACTTATCGAACTGATCGTCGGGAACCTTGAGGAAGAGAGAAGCTACCATTATCTTGTTATCGATATATACGCCTGCGGAGGAAACGCCGATAGCGTCTACTCTGGGCATATGCTCAGCGGCACTCTTCATAGCGGAGAGGATGCCTTCGTAGTGGTAGTTGGGATCGGAGTTGATCTTGGGGAACCAAACGACTTCCTCGGAATATACGGCTTCGCCGTCGATAACAGCGGAAACCTTACGGTCGCTTCCGCCTGCGTCAAAGCCGATACGGCAGCCGTCAAGATGTCTGCCAACGGGAGCGGGAGAGTTATAATCTACGGGAGCGTCTGCGATATCGCGAAGCTCAACCTCGAATTCGGTTTCGTATACGCGAGACATAAAGCCGTTATCGAAATCTCTGGAGCCGCCCTTTGCGTAAGCAGCCTTGATATTTTCGCCTACTACCTTGGAGCCTGCGATGATGATCTTATAACCGCCGGCAACCCAAAGAAGGCTCTTTACGAGACGGTCAACAAAATTGATATTTTCTTCATCCTTGCCGATTCCGTCGGGATAAATTCTGGTTTTGTAAGTGGTGATATAGCCCTTGTTTCTCTGGATACCGATTACGAGATCCTGACCGTTATCCTTGGTTGCCTCGCGCATTTCGCGGCAGAGGAGAGAAAGGGGCTGGAACTGGGGATCAAGAACAGCATTTACTTTAAGCTTCATATCTTACTGTGCCTCCGATAATAGTTTTTTCTACGTTAAATTCATTGTCGGTGATAATAATATCAGCGTCCTTGCCGATATCGAGAGAGCCCTTGGTATCTCCCATGCCGATAGCGTTTGCAGGGTTGAGGGATGCGCAGTTTACGCAGTACCACAAGGGCAGGTCGGTGTTGGTGTATACGTTCCAGACACCCTTGTTGAGCTTAAGGATGCTTCCTGCGATAGTACCGTCAAGCAGTCTGCATTCGATTCCCTTGGAAATGAATGCGGTGCCGCCGAGGGTGTACTGTCCTTCGGGAAGACCGCCTGCGGGGAGACAGTCGGTAATAAAGCAGAGCTTGTCACCCTTCAGCTTTGCTAAGATGGGATACAGAGCGGGGTTTACGTGGAAGGTGTCCACGATAAGCTCGGTAGTAACGTCGGAATTAAGAGCCGCGCCAACTACGCCGGGGTTACGGTGAGCGAGAGCGGTCATAGCGTTGAAAAGGTGGGTTGCGTGGGAAACGCCGTTTACGGTTGCCTTGTAAGCGGTATCGTAATCAGCATCGGTATGACCCATGGAAACCACAACGTCGGTATCCGCAACGATCTCGCGGATAGCGGCGAAATCCTCGTCCATTTCGGGAGCGAGAGAGATTATCTTGATGATATCTGCATATTCCTTAACGAAAGCTGCGTCGGGCTTGAGTATGTACTTTTCGTCCTGCGCGCCCTTCTTCTTTGCGTTGATAAAGGGACCCTCTGCGTGGCAGCCGAGAATTGCGGTGCCGTTCCAGGTCTTGCTTTCTTCCTTGAGGCTGCGCAGACACTCAAGCGCCTTGCGGATGACCTGCATATCTACCGTCATGGTAGTGGGAAGGAAGCCGGTAACGCCGTTTGCTACGATACCCTCTGCGATGGTACGGATGCTTTCGGGCTCACCGTCGCAAACGTCCTTGCCGAGATAGCCGTGAATGTGAAGATCAATAAGACCGGGGGCAACGTAGCCGCCCTTTGCGTCGATAACCTCCGCGCCTTCGGGAGCAACGTCGCATACGCCGCGGATAACGTCGTCGTAAACGAGGACCTTGCCCTCTACGATGCGGTCTTTAAGAATTATTTTGCCGTTGATAATAGCCTTCATAAAGCCCATATCCTCCATTATTTAACAAAATTTAATATCAATCCAATAATAACACAACAGTTGCAAAAATGCAACGATATTTGTAAAAAGAAATAATATTTTTTTAACCCTTTTTAATGATACGGTACAATTCCTCCGGAGTATCCGCAACCAATGCGGCTCCTGCGGAAACAAGTGCTTCCCTTGAGCGGAAGCCCCAAGTGACGGCAACGGGAACCATTCCCGCGTTAAAAGCGGTTTTTATATCCGAGGGAGAATCTCCCACGTACAAGGTATTTCCGCAATGCACGTTTAGTTTTTCCGCCGCCTCAATGCACAGGGTCGGTGACGGCTTTCTGGTGTTCCCTCCCCTTTCGCCCAAGGCAACGGGAATTTTTTCGCCGAAGAAGGAGGAAACCAAAAATTTAACCGCATCATCACGCTTATTTGAAACTACCGCCAAGGGATATCCCTCCGCGGAAAGACGGTGGATAAGCTCGGGAATACCCTCGTAGGGAACGGTGGTATCCATAAGATGGTTTGAATAATATTCGGCAAACAGGGTATACGCCTTATCCGTATCACCCGCGTCCGTTCCCGCAGGGCAGGAGCGCTGTATGAGAAGGGCAAAGCCGTCGCCGATAAAGGAGCGAACCTCCTCCTTGGTGCGGGTAGGATAGCCGAGAGTGGTAAGCACGTGGTTGACTGCGGCGGTAAGATCGCCGAGGGTATCAAGCAGCGTGCCGTCAAGATCGAAAAATACTGCGTTATATTTCACTGTATACGTTCCTTTGAATTTAAAAATAATCACCCCAAGAAGCCTTACGGCTTTTCGGGGACCCCGATAAAAAGCAAGGCAGACTGACCGTCTGCCTCGTGGTATTGAATTATGCGTGCTCTGATACGTAATCGGCAAGGTCGCGGATGGTGCGAAGATCTGCAATATCGTCCTCGGGCACGGTGGTGCCGAATTCGCTCTCAAACGCCATTATGATATCGACAATATCGAGAGAATCTGCGCCGAGATCCTCTACCAAAGAAGCGTCGTCAGATATATTCTCAACCTCCAGACGGAGCTGGTTGGCAACTATTTCCTTTACCTTTTCAAGCATATTCATAAAAAATCCTCCCAAATCGATTATTGCGGCGGAAGCATACCGCAGCACTATAATAATCCAAATGCTTAAAAAAAGCAACCCCTTTATTAAATAAAAGGAAAAAAATAATTTATTTTGCTTTCATTCGTTGACGAAACAATCATTTAATGGTATAATGTACTGATTATAATTACAGTAGGAGGCAGGCAATGGTCATTATAGGTATCGACCCCGGTTTTGCAACCGTCGGATACGGTGTCGTGAGATGCGAAAAGGGTGTTTTTACACCCATATCCTACGGCGCAATAACCACTCCGCCTCACACCCTTATTGAGAAAAGATTAAAAGAAATATACGATTGTCTGTGCACGCTGATAGACACCTACAAGCCCGACTGTATGGCGATTGAGGAATTGTTCTTCAACACCAACCAGAGAACGGCGGTGGACGTTTGTCAGGCAAGAGGAGTTATGCTTCTCGCCGCCGAAAACAAAGGTATAAACACCTACGAATACACGCCTCTGCAGATAAAGCAAACGGTAGTTGGCTACGGCAGAGCGGAAAAACAGCAGGTGCAGTATATGGTCAAGCTTTTGCTGAAGCTGGATAAAACGCCAAAGCCCGACGACGCGGCGGACGCGCTGGCTGCGGCTATATGCCACGGCACCTGTACGATGCACAAAATGGGAGTATAAATTATGTTTTACTATATAAAAGGCACATTGCAGTTTTTGTTTCCCGATGCCGCTGTAATTGACGCGGGCGGTGTGGGATACAAGCTTACCGTATCCAAAAACACCTTTGCTTCCCTCTCCCCTCTTTACGGAAAGACGGCAACACTCTTTACATATATGGCAGTGCGTGAGGACGCGGTGGAGCTGTTCGGCTTTGGTACCGAGGACGAATTATCCGCATTCAAGCTGCTTATAACCGTTTCCGGAGTAGGTCCCAAGGCGGCGATAAACGTGCTGTCCACCTTCACCTCCGACGCGCTTGCTTCCGTAATCGCCTCAGGAGATGCGAAAACACTTTCGCGCACACCCGGCGTGGGACTAAAAACGGCGCAAAAGATAATACTTGAATTAAAGGACAAGATAAGCGGAGAAATAGTTTCCTCCGCGCAGACGGAAAGCAACTTCGTTACGGCTGCCTCCGGCGGAGGAAGCGACGCGGTGGATGCTCTTGCCGTCCTCGGATATACGAGAGCGGAGGCGGTTGCCGCCCTGAAGGGTATAGATCCCACTCTTCCTCTTGAAACGATCATCGGCGAGGCGCTGAAAAAGTTAGCTTTAATGTAAGAGGTGTAATATGCCTATAAATCAATCCGACAATTTTCATACCGGCGCGGAATTGGATACCGACGACCGTCTGACCGCCACTCACGAGGTGCCCGAGGACAGAGATAACGAAAACTCACTCCGTCCCAAAAGCATTGACGAGTACGTAGGTCAGGAAACGGTAAAGGAAAACCTTTCGGTATTTATGAAAGCCGCAAAAGCCCGTGACGAGCAGCTTGACCACGTGCTTCTTCACGGCCCTCCCGGCTTGGGCAAGACTACACTTGCCACCATCATCGCCGCCGAGCTTGGCGTGAATATAAAGGTCACCTCGGGTCCCGCAATAGAAAAGCCCGGTGATCTTGCGGCTATACTGATAACGCTTGGCAGAAAAGACATTTTGTTCATAGACGAAATACACAGACTTTCCCGTTCCATAGAGGAGGTACTGTACCCCGCTATGGAGGACTTCGTCCTTGACCTTATGATGGGAAAGGGTCCCTCTGCAAGATCGATACGTATCCCCCTTCAGCCCTTCACCCTTATCGGCGCAACCACGAGAGCGGGACAGCTTACGGGCCCTCTCCGTGACAGATTCGGTATGCTGTTCCGTCTGGAGCTGTATACCCCCGAGGAGCTTGCGAGCATAGTTACCCGCTCTGCGGGAATACTGGGCACGCCCATAACCGAAGAGGGAGCATACGAAATCGCAAGAAGATCCCGCGGGACGCCGCGACTTGCCAACAGATTTTTAAAGCGCGTACGCGATTTTGCCGAGGTAAAGGGAAACGGAATTATTGACAGCGGGATAGCGGATATTGCATTATCCTCGCTGGACGTTGACACCCTCGGTCTCGACGCGGTGGACAGACGTATGCTCACCGCCATAATAAAGCATTTCGGAGGAGGTCCCGTCGGACTTGAGACCCTTGCCGCGGTTATCGGCGAGGAGGCTATCACCCTCGAGGACGTATACGAGCCTTATCTGATGCAGCTCGGATTTATAAACAGAACACCCAGAGGAAGATGCGTTACCCCTGCGGCATACGAGCATCTGGGTATCCCCTTTCCCGGTAACGGAGCAAAGGACACACAACAGTTATTGATGGAGTAGATATATGTTTACGGCAGACGGATGGAAGGAATACAGACTTATAGACGCATCTGACGGAGAACGGCTTGAAAGCTGGAACGGTCACCTGCTTATACGTCCCGACCCTCAGGTTATATGGAACGGTAACAAAAAAAGCCCCCTTTGGAAAAAGGCGGATGGAATATACCGCAGAGAGGGCGGCGGCGGAAGCTGGGTCAAAAAGGATATACCCGAGGAATGGAATATTTCCTACGGTGATATGACCTTTCTCCTTTCTCCCATGGGATTCAAGCACACGGGTCTGTTTCCCGAGCAGGCGGCAAACTGGGATTGGTTTGCGCCGCTTATTAAAAATTCGGGCAGAAAAATAAAGCTGCTGAATCTGTTTGCATACACCGGCGGAGCAAGCATTGCGGCGGCAAAGGCAGGCGCATTCGTTTGCCACGTTGACGCTTCAAAGGGTATGGTGCTCCGTGCAAAGCAAAACGCAACCCTCTCCGGAGTTCCCGGCGACGGAATAAGATACATCGTTGACGACTGCGTAAAGTTCGTTGAGCGTGAAATTAAGAGAGGAAATAAGTACGATGCGGTCATTCTCGACCCGCCCTCCTTCGGAAGAGGTCCCAAGGGTGAAAGATGGATGCTTGAGCAATCCCTTGATAACCTTATAGGTCTTATAACCGGAGTTATTTCCGACGAGCCCTTGTTCGTACTGCTCAACTCCTATACCACCGGACTTTCCGCATCCACCTGCGGTTATATACTCGGCAGACACCTTTGCGAAAAATTCGGCGGTAAGGTGGAAAGCGACGAGGTTGGACTTCCCGTTGAGGCAAGCGGAATGTATCTCCCCTGCGGCGCGGCAAGCAGATGGACTGCGAGGTAAAAATGGCGTTTATTCAGACAGAAAAGCTTACCTACAACTACGAAGGAAATCTCGTTCCCGCCGTAAAGGAAGTGTCCCTCTCCTTTGAAAAGGGAAGCTATACCGCTATTATCGGTCACAACGGAAGCGGAAAATCCACGCTGGCAAAATTGCTTTGCGGTATCTTTACCCCTACGGGCGGTAAGGTATTTATAGACGGAATGGACTCCTCCGACGAGGAAAAGCAGGAAAATATCCGCGAAAAATGCGGAATGGTGTTCCAAAATCCCGATAACCAGATAGTATCCTCCGTAGTGGAGGAGGACGTAGCCTTTGCGCCCGAGAATTTGGGCGTGGAGCCGAAGGAAATAAGAAAAAGAGTAGATGATGCCCTTGCCGCCGTGGGGATGACGGAATACGCACATCACTCCGCATACAAGCTTTCGGGCGGGCAAAAGCAAAGAGTTGCCATTGCGGGCATACTTGCCATGAACCCCGATTGCATAGTATTTGACGAAGCCACCGCTATGCTTGACCCTGCAGGCAGACGGGAAATATCCGCCGCTATGAACGAGTTGAATAAGCGTGGCATAACCGTGATCACCGTGACACACCACATGAACGAAGCCGCTATGGCAGACAGAATAGTGGTTATGAACAAGGGCGAGGTGGCTATGGACGGAACTCCGCGGGAGGTTTTTGCCCGCGTTGACGAATTGCGTTCACTTTCGCTTGCCGTGCCTCAAGTTACGGAATTGCTTTACGATCTGGGACTTCCCGAAGCGTTGCACGCATCCGAGGCCGCAGATATCATCCAAAAGGAAATAGAAAAGAAATGTCATTAAAGCTTGAGAACGTTTCCGTGGTCTACGGAGAGGGCACGCCCTTCCGCAAGGTCGCTTTGGACAATATAAATATAGAGTTTCCCAAGGGAAAGATAACGGGAATTATCGGTCATACGGGAAGCGGTAAATCCACCCTTGCACAGCTTCTTAACGGGCTTAATAAGCCTACCTCGGGTAAAATATACCTTGACGGAGAGGATATCTGGGTAAATCCCAAGGAGATATCCAAGGTAAGATTCAAGGTGGGATTGGCGTTCCAATATCCCGAATACCAGCTTTTTGAGGAAACGGTGGGCAAGGATATTGCCTTCGGCCCGAAAAATATGAAGCTGAGCGAAAATGAAATAGCTCTGCGGGTGACAGAAGCGGCAAGAATGTGCGGTATTCCCGATGATTCCCTTGACCGCTCCCCCTTTGAGCTTTCCGGCGGACAAAAGCGGCGCGTGGCTATAGCAGGCGTAATGGCTATGAAGCCGAAGTATCTCGTGCTTGACGAGCCTGCCGCAGGGCTTGATCCCGTGGGAAAGACCGATATACTTAACGGAATAATAAATTACAAAAACGAGACGGACGGAACGGTTTTGCTTATATCCCACAGCATGGAGGACGTGGCAAAGTATTCCGACTATATACTCGTACTGAAGGAAGGCAAGGTCTTTGCCCAGGGCACCGTTGAGGAAATATTCTCAAACATTTCCGCTCTTGCGGATTCATCCCTCGATCTTCCCCAGATAACACGGCTTTTCCACGAGCTGAAAAAACGCGGTCTTATAGAGCGCGACGACGTTTATACGGTGAAATTCGGAGAAAAGCTTTTAAAGGAAAAAGGAATAGGCAATGCTTAAGGATATAACTCTGGGACAGTTTTTTCCCGGAAGATCTCTGCTGCACCGCACCGATGCGCGGATAAAGATAATACTGCTTGCGGTATTTCTGGTCTTCGTGCTTTGCGCCAAAAGCGCGGCGGCGTTTACTTTCGTGGCAGTATGCACGGCTGTATTGGTGATAATTTCCGCCATACCGCTTAAAACTATAATTAAATCGTTAAAGCCTCTTATGTTCGTCCTTATTTTCACGGCGGTAATTAATCTGTTTTTTGCAAACGGAGAGGATATACTGCTTCAGTGGAAATTTATAAAGATATACAGAGAGGGCATTGAAAACGCAATAAAAATGGTGGTGCGTCTGACCTGCCTCGTAACGGGCACCAGCGTACTGCTGACCTACACCACCTCACCTCTTGACCTTACGGACGGTATTGAGCGTTTGCTGACACCCTTAAAGCATATCGGCGTACCCGTACACGACTTTGCGATGATGATGTCCATAGCACTCCGCTTTATACCTACGCTGATAGAGGAAACGGACAAGATAATATCCGCACAAAAGGCAAGAGGCGCAGATTTTGAATCGGGTAATCTGTTTTCGAGAGCAAAGGCTCTTATTCCCATTCTTGTTCCCCTTTTCGTATCCGCATACAGACGCGCCTTTGAATTGGCGGAGGCGATGGAATGCCGCTGTTACAGAAGCGGTGTGGGAAAAACGCGTATGAAGGTAATAAAAACACGGCCTGCCGACTATATTTTTCTTGGTATTTCGGTGGTGTGCTGTGTGGGAATATTCTTCCTTAATCAGGTGGTGATCCCCTTTTGAACTATGCAGTAACTATCGCCTTTGACGGAACCGCTTACTGCGGCTGGCAAGTGCAAAACAACGCAATAAGCATACAACAGACCGTACAGGACGCTGCTGAAAAGGTTTTTGGGATGCGTCCTCCCGTTACGGGATGCTCACGGACAGATTCGGGCGTACACGCAAGAGAATACGTATGCGTTATTTCTGACGTAAAGGATATAAAAACCGAAGCGGTGCCCCTTGCGCTGAATGCCTGCCTGCCTGCGGATATATCCGCATTGAAGGCAAGAAGGGTACCCGATGATTTTCACCCCAGATATGATTGCATACAAAAGGAATACGAATACGTAATATGGAATTCAAATATTAAAAACGTATTCGATAGCCGTGTGTGGCATCTTCCCCGCCCGCTGGACACGGAAAGAATGGCGTCACTGGCGCAGGATTTCGTGGGAAAGCAGGATTTCTGCTCCTATATGTCGGCGGGAAGCAAGATAATCGACACGGTTCGAACGGTAAAATATATGAACGTCACCCGCGACGGGGATTATATACGCATAAACGTGGCGGCAGACGGATTTTTATATAATATGGTAAGAATAATGACGGGAACGCTGGTAGAAGCTACATACGGCAAAAAGTGTACCGATATACGCGGTATTACCGAGGCTAAAGACAGAAGCAAAGCCGGTATGACGGCACCTGCCTGCGGACTGTTTTTGAACAAGCTTGTTTATACGAGGTAAAGATGAGCGCTTTTTCGATCTTCAAAGATAAAAAGAAACAAAAAAAGCAACAGACGCCTACTGCTGAGGTCTATTACACACGGCTTGCAAACCGTGCAAAAATAGGTATGTTTGCGGCAATAATAGCGTTGATAGCCTTCTGCCTGCTTTCATATTCCTTTTATCCCGAGGAGCTGACGGTAGAAAACTTCAGGTATCTGCTTAAGTTTATCTCCTTTGAGCAAAACGAGGACGTTGAGGTCGGATCGGTAATATCCTTTGACACCGACCCCACCAACAAATACGCCATCGTGCGAGGAGATATTGCGGTGCTGAGCAAATCCCAGCTTGCTGTATACGATACGGCGGGACAGATATTGCAGAGAGTATCGCTTAAAAACGATATTCCTATGCTTCTCACCGCGGGAAAGAATATGATAATATACGATCTCGGCGGAAAAACGCTTGACGTATACAACTCCTTCTCTCCCGTGTATACCGAAAACTTCGGGTATCCCGTTCTGGGCGTGTCCGCAGCAGACAACGGCAGCTACGCCGTGCTTTCCGGTGCAAAGAATTACCGCAGTGCGGTTTACGTTTACGATGCAAACTACCGACTTGTGTTCTCCCACTATTTCCCCACCGAATATTCAACTGCACTTGAGCTTGATAAAAGCGGCAAAAATGTGCTGGTGCTTTCCCACATAAGTGAAAACGGTGATTATCTCGGCTCTGCCGCGCTTTTCAACACCGGCACGGAGGAGCCTCTTGCAAACTTCAAGTACGTAGGCGAATTGCCCTTGAGCTGTCACTTCACGCCTGACGGCGGTTATATGGTGCTTACCGACGCTTATCTGCGCACATATTCGGCAGATAACACCCTTAAAAAGGAGATACCTCTCCCCTACGGACTTATGAACTGCACCTACGGCGAAAATTACGCCTTTATGACCTTTGATTCCGCGGGACTTTCCGAAAACAAGACGGTTGCGGTCTACGACGGAAACGGGAATATGATATACGAGGAAGCCGTAACGGTTGCTCCCGACGACGTGCTCATAAACGACGGAAGGCTTTATATACTTTCCCACGGAAGACTTACGGTTCAGGATCTTGTAAACAACGAAAGACTCTTTGATATACAGACGGACAACGATGCAGTTGATATGATAATATCCGAAGACAGACTGCTTGTGTTCACTTATTCCGGCGTTACCGTTTACGGCACGGACACCCTTACCGAAACGGACATAAACACCGATGAAAGCGGCGATGCGGAGGTCAGCCAATAAATGAGTATCATTCTTGATATCATTATCGTAGCAATTATTCTGTTCAATATCATTTTCGCGTGGAAGCAGGGCTTCGTTAAAATGGTTCTGCGTTCACTCACTCTCGTCGTGGCGTTGATAGCCGCATTCTCATTTACCGCTCCCGTGCGTGATTATTTTTTGGGAACGGAGCAGGCGGAAAAATGGGAAAACAAGATATACGATTCCGTTATTACGATGCTTGACGGAACGGAATCCGAAGAAAAAGAGGAGCCGAAGATCGGAAATATGCTTTCCGCTTTGGGACTTGACGGAGACGAGATAACCAAGGAAATTGAGCAATGGAAGGAAACGAAAAAGGAAGAGATTAAAATTTCCGTAGCGGAAAAATGCGCTCCCCTTCTGCTGAAGGCGGCAGTCACATTTTTCTCCTTCCTCACCCTGTTCATATCGGTAGCGGTATGTGCCACGGTAATAGTTGTTATCATAGATAAATCCACGGAATTACCGGTTTTAAAGCAAGCCAACACGTTACTTGGAATCATAGTGGGCATAGTGCTTGCCATAGCTGAGTCGTCGGTGTTCGCTTCTCTCGTTCAGATGATACTTCCCTACAACACGCTGGGCGGGATTTTTTCGGGAATATCCGTTGAAGGAACCTATTTATTTAAGATTTTCTGTAATTATAATATTTTCCGTATGCTGTTTTAGCTTACCGGAAGGAAGTGAAAAAATTGCTGATGCAAAAAAAGAATATACCGAATATCCTTTCGCTGGTACGTCTTTTGATGATACCCGCATTCGTATGGATATATTTTACGGAGGAAGCGCCGAAGCTGTGGTCAACGGCTGTGTTTCTTTCGGCAGAGATAACCGACGTTATTGACGGTTACCTCGCACGCAAATACAACTGGATAACCGAGGCGGGAAAGATACTTGACCCTATGGCGGATAAGCTTATGCAGGCTGCGGTAATGGTGTCGTTATCCATAGAAAACAGATTTTTTATATGGATCGCCGCGATCTTTTTCGCAAAGGAGCTTACTATGGTCACCGGCGCGTTGGTGCTTGCAAAAAAGATAAGCAAGGTAACGCCTTCAAGCTGGTTCGGAAAAATGGCAACCGTCGTTTTTGCCGCAGTTACCGTTGTGTTTATTATTTATCCCGATAATACCGCGCTGAACGTAATACTCACCGTCACCCTGGCGGGCGTGCTTATATTCGCGCTGTTGATGTACTATTTTACCATATTCCGAAAAGTCGGAAAAGCAAGCAAGGAGTAAACCATGGTTTTGAAATTATGTTCCCGCTGTAAAAAGCGAGTGGCTGTTATATATATGCAGCGTATCGATAACGGCAACACCGTTAACGAGGGTCTGTGCCTTAAATGCGCACGTGAAATGGGTCTTAAGCCCGTAGACGATATTCTTGAGCGTATGGGTATAACTCCCGAGGAGTTTGACGCTATGTCTGACG
>JAGAKP010000017.1 GCA_017625615.1 Clostridia bacterium | reverse complement strand
GCCTCAACAAGGCTTTATATTCCGAGCCGCAGACGAATCCTTCTCGTCTACCGAGGATAGGCTAAAATACTTCGGCTCGTATAACAGAAGCGATTACCAAACGAGCTTTACCTTGCAGTATACGGACTACACTCCTGCAATAACGCTCAATGCTACTTCTGTTGATATCTTGGAAGGTGCTACTCGCACTCTTACGGCAACTACAACCCCTGCGGGCGCGACAGTAACGTGGTCAACGAGTAACAGCAACGTTGCAACGGTCAGCTCAACGGGTGTTGTTACGGCTAAAAAAGCGGGAAGCGCGACAATATATGCAAGAATGACGGACAACGGAAGAACGTATACTGCAACGTGTACCGTGTATGTTCGTTTAAGCAACGGCATTTACTATTTTAATAATAAATCAAACGGATACCGAATCCAATTTAATAATAGCTTGTCGTATAATGAGAACACACCTCTGTGTGTGGCGAGCGCCGGAACATCGGTTCCGACAGAAAGATATGCCTTTTTCAAAGTAGAGTATCTGGGCAAAGGGTTATACAGTATTCGTTCTATGTTGGATAACAAAATGGGATGGACGAGATCGTCCACATCTGTTTTAAGCACTACCATAGGAACTTTGAACTCCACGGTGCCTACTACGGCAAAGTGGTATATAAAGTATAATTCAAACGGATATTACATATACAGCGTATCGGGGACTGCGTATACTATTACTAGTCCCGCCGCTCCGGGCAGCGCGCTCACGTTGGCCTCTTACGCATCATCAAATGCGTTGCAAAAGTGGTCGCTTAACCGTATCACTACTTCATACAACGGCGTTGAAATTATAGATAAAGTGAATACACTTATTGTTGGTGAATCGTTTGATTTTTCAGCCGTAGTTTACTCATCTATAGCGGGTATTAACGGTCAAATAAGCATGTCGTGGTCTGTTACCAACGGAACTGTAAGTGCAACTATAGATTCAACTACAGGAGAGTTGACGGGTGTTTCTCCGGGTACAGTAACTGTAACGGTAACGTATCCGTATACACCATCCATTAATTGGACGGATTCGTGTGAAGTTCAGATTGAGCACGGATGGATATATAGTTCTGAGCCTGAAATGTATTTGAGAAGTGATTGGGACGCACGTTCTGTTGAGGTAAGTCGTCTTGTTTCCAGAACGCGTGACCCGCAGCGAATCATAGTACATCATAGCGCAGATAAGTTTTCGAGTACAAATATAGACGATGCAATTAGCGAGATACAGAGAATTCAAAACATGCATATGGATGACGAGTCTAAATGTGATATTGCATATCATTTTATAATTGATCCGTCAGGAAGAATATGGCAAGGTGCATTAATCGATGGATATCAACGTGGACACGCAACTGGGTACTATGATGATATAGGTGTATTGGTTTTGGGAGATTTCGAGTCACGAATAGAGAATCTTTGGAATCCGGATGTTCCAAATCAACAACAAAAGGACGCACTAGAAGCTTTGGCAAAGTGGCTTTGTTATGAGTACGATCTTCCTGTAATTGAAGCCGAACCGAGCATTACTCCAATCACAACGCACAGGATGGTTGGCGATACGGAATGTCCGGGTGATAATTTAGCAGAGTGGGTGGAAGATGAACTTTATGCACTTGTCATCGCTTCACATACAGCTTACCAATAAAGGAGGGAAATATATGAAAAAACATCGTACGGTCATTCTAAGCATAACTGTTGTCTTGGTTGTGGCGGTTGTTGCAGGCGCTGTATTTATTATGGCGTGCATGCAACCTCCGAGTGTGAAAGGCATAGACGTAAAGTCCGACCGGTCAGATGATATCACATTGGCATTCAAACAGGTAGGCTGCTCTGGTTACAGCGTTAAAAACCTCGATGAAGAAGAGCCTATATACATTTATGTGGGCGAAAGGGTATTGGAATACACAGATGATCTGGGCGAACACCGTATTAAAATCGTTTTCAGCGACATAAAGTCTTGCGAGAAATTGGAACAACAGTTTGCTCCCGGTGAAACACACGTTATCGAAGCCGGCGGAACAAAGTTGAACTTGATGTGGCACGAGAATACAGATCACGGCATGGATATATTCATAGGATCGGAAGAAAATTTCAGCGTAGAAGATGTGCCTTTTACAAAACTTAAATATTCTCCGTTCAAAACCGTGAAGGTAGTTATGGCAAAGGAAAATTAACAGATAGTACAAGACGCCCCACAAGCATTATTATGCATTTTGTGGGGTGTCTTCTCATTCCCTTTGGAATAAATATTCAACCCCCTTTAAAACACGATATCTTGTATATAAAAAAACACAAGATATTGTGTTTTTTCTATTGACAAACACACTATGCTGTGATATACTCAATCTCGCTAACATTTAAACCAAAATAAAAAAGGAGAAGGAAATATGTATCAGGTCATTAAAAGAGACGGAAAAATCAATGAATTTGATATTTCCAAGATAACGCAGGCTATAAAAGCGGCGTTTGACGCACAGGAAAAGAACTACAATATATCCCTTATCGACTTCATCGCGCTTAAGGTCACCGCGGATTTCGAGAGCAAAATAAAGGACGATCTTATATCCGTAGAGGAAATTCAGGACAGCGTAGAGAGCGTGCTTATTCAGGCAGGCTACGGCGACGTTGCAAAAGCATACATTCTTTATCGCCGCAACAGAGAAAAGCTCCGTCAGGTAAAGAGCTCCGTTCTGGACTATAAAAAGCTGGTTGACGATTACGTAAAGGTTGCCGATTGGCGCGTTAAGGAAAACTCCACCGTTACGTACTCCGTAGGCGGTCTTATACTCCACAACTCCGGCTCCATCACCGCAAATTATTGGCTCAGCGAGGTTTACGACGACGAGGTAGCCAACGCCCACATCAACGGCGATATGCATATTCACGATCTGTCTATGCTCACCGGCTACTGCGCGGGCTGGTCCTTAAAACAGCTTATTCAGGAGGGCTTGGGCGGTGTTCCCGGCAAGATCACGTCCTCTCCCGCAAGCCACCTTGCTACCCTCTGCAACCAGATGGTAAACTTCCTCGGCATTATGCAGAACGAATGGGCAGGCGCGCAGGCGTTCTCCTCCTTCGATACCTACCTTGCGCCCTTCGTAAAGGTAGATAACTTGAGCTATGATCAGGTTAAAAAGTGTATCGAATCCTTCATTTACGGTGTAAATACTCCTTCCCGCTGGGGTACTCAGGCTCCCTTTTCCAACATTACTTTGGACTGGACCGTTCCCGCAGACCTTGCAGAGCTTCCCGCAATAGTAGGCGGCAAGGAAATGGACTTTAAATACAAGGACTGCAAAAAGGAAATGGATATGATAAACAAGGCGTTTATCGAAATTATGATCGAGGGCGACGCCAACGGCAGAGGCTTCCAGTATCCTATTCCCACATACTCCATCACCGCAGATTTCGATTGGTCCGAAACCGAAAACAACCGTCTTCTCTTTGAGATGACCTCCAAATACGGCACTCCCTATTTCTCCAACTACGTAAACAGCGATATGGAGCCCAGCGACGTTCGCTCCATGTGCTGCCGTCTCCGTCTTGACCTCCGCGAATTGCGCAAGAAGTCCGGCGGCTTCTTCGGCAGCGGTGAATCCACCGGCTCCGTAGGCGTTGTTACCATAAATATTCCCCGTATCGCATATCTTTCGGGTGATGAAAAGGAATTTTATACCCGTCTTAACAAGATAATGGACGTTGCCGCACGCTCTCTCAAGGTAAAGCGTACCGTTATCACCAAGCTTATGAACGAGGGACTGTATCCTTACACCAAGCGTTATCTCGGCACCTTCAACAACCACTTCTCCACCATCGGTCTGGTTGGTATGAACGAAGCCTGCCTTAACGCAAAGTGGATAAAAGCCGACCTTACCAACGAAAAGGCGCAGGAATTTACCAAGGACGTTCTCAACCACATGCGCGAGCGTCTCTCCGATTATCAGGAAAAATACGGCGATCTTTACAACCTTGAGGCTACTCCCGCAGAATCCACCTCTTACCGTCTTGCAAAGCACGACCTCAAGCATTATCCCGATATCATTACCGCAGGCGGCGGAGCGGAAACTCCTTATTACACCAATTCCTCTCACCTGCCCGTAAGCTATACCGACGATATCTTTACCGCTTTGGACGTTCAGGACGAATTGCAGACTCTGTACACCTCCGGTACCGTATTCCACGCGTTCCTGGGCGAAAAGCTTCCCGATTGGAAGGCGGCGGCAGACCTGATACGCAAGATATCCGCAAACTACAAGCTTCCTTATTACACTCTTTCTCCCGTTTATTCCGTATGCCGCAACCACGGCTATATTGCGGGCGAGGAATGGAAGTGCCCCACCTGCGGCGCAGACACGGAGGTTTATTCCCGTATCACCGGCTATTACCGTCCCGTACAGAACTGGAATATCGGTAAAACTCAGGAATATAAAGAAAGAAAAGCGTATAATATCGAAAAGAGCATGGCTCGCGTAGGCGGAAGCGAGGCAGAGGCTGTTGAGGAGTGTCCTTGCGAAAAGGCGGCTCCCGCGGCAACTCTCGGCACTGCGGTGCTTTTTGCAACCGCAACCTGCCCCAACTGCAAAATAGCGGCGGCTCTCCTTGAAAAAGCGGGAATTTCCTTTGAAAAGCTGCTTGCAGAGGAAAACGCCGACCTTGCAACCGAGCTGGGCATAAAGCAGGCTCCCACTCTGGTGGTTACCACCGACGACGGCAACGCCGAAAAATACGTAGGCGTAAGCAATATCCGCCGTTATATTGATATGGTGAAATAATGACAGACATTCTCGTAATAGGCGCGGGCCCTGCGGGGCTCACCGCCGCCCTTTACGCACGCCGCGGTGAAAAGGAAGTAACCGTTGTGGAAAAGGGCGCATTCGGCGGGCAGATGACCTTTTCTCCCCGTATCGAAAACTACCCCGGCTTTGAGTCGGTTTCGGGCACCGAGCTGGCGGATGCTATGGTGGGACAGGTTCTCGCTCAGGGCGCGTCCCTTGAGCCCGACGAAATCAAGAGCATAGAAAAAACAGAGGGCGGCTTCCGCGCTGTTGGCGAATTCGGAAGCTACGAGGCAAAAACGGTTATCATCGCCGCAGGCGCAAAGCACAGACAGCTGGGCGTGGAGGGTGAAAACCGCTTTACGGGAGAGGGCATATCCTACTGTGCCGTGTGCGACGGCGCTTTCTATAAGGGAAAGCGGGTCGCGGTAATCGGCGGCGGAAACTCCGCACTTCAGGAGGCGGTGCTTCTTTCCGAGGGCTGTGAGAGGGTAACCTTGGTGCAAAATCTCGATTATTTCACGGGCGAGCAAAAGCTTGTGGATACCTTGAAGACCAAGCCCAACGTTGATTTTATTACGGGCACCGTAGTCACCGAATTTCTCGGCGAAACCGACCTTACGGGAATACGCATTTCCGGCAAGGACGGGGAAAGGGTGCTTGAGGTAGACGGCGTTTTCGTAGCCATCGGTCTTGTTCCCCAAAACGGCTTTGCTTCGGGGCTCGTTTCCCTTGATAAATGGGGCTACGTTCCTTCCGGAGAAAACACCCTTACCGATTGCGAGGGAGTCTTCGTTGCAGGGGACTGCCGCAGTAAGGGCATCCGTCAGATCGCTACCGCCGTTGCAGACGGCGCCACTGCCGCACTTGCCGCTATCCGGTATATCGACGGAATGTAATGGGACCCTTTCTGTATATAATTTATCTGTGCTTCAGCCTTTTGGCGGTGTGCATCACCGTGTACGATAAATACGCCGCAAAGCACAAAAGAATACGCGTTCCCGAAAAGACGCTGTTTTTAACAGCCCTCTGCGGAGGAAGCCTTGCTATGTATATAACGATGCTTGTAATCCGCCACAAAACCAAGCATAAACGGTTTATGGTGGGACTTCCGCTGATAATAGCCGCGCAGACGGTTGTGAATATATTTATAGTTTAAAAAAAGCACCCGCAAGGGTGCTTTTTGAGGTAATATATAAAAGTGAACGTAGGGGCGGGCGTCCCCGACCGCCCGATATGAAGATTTTTGTCCTATGGGACAAAAATCAACCATAATTCCTCGTTCCTCGTTTCTCGTTCCTCATTCCGGGGTCCCCGAGAAACCAAAGGTTTCTTGGGGTGGTTTGCTCGTTTTCCGTTTCTCGTTGACATTTATTTTTATTTATACTATAATACCAAAGACTTTACGAAAGGAGAAGCGCCGTCTATGATAAAGCTGTCCGAGCATTTTACGTACAAAAAATTAATACGCTTTACTCTGCCGTCTATCGGAATGATGATATTTATGTCCATATACGGCGTGGTGGACGGGTTCTTCGTTTCGAATTTCGTAGGCAAAACCTCCTTTACCGCAGTTAACTTTATATATCCTTTTATAATGGTGCTCAGCGCCTTCGGCTTTATGTTCGGCACGGGCGGAAGCGCCCTCATCGCAAAGACCTTGGGCGAGGGGGATAAGCAAAAAGCAAACAAGCTGTTTTCAATGCTCGTATATCTTACTCTCGTCGTAAGCGCGGTCGTCGGCGCGGCGGGATTTTTCGCACTCCGTCCCGTGGCGTCCCTTTTGGGCGCGGAAGGGGAAATGCTTGAAAACTGCGTCAGCTACGGCTCAATACTTATGTACGCCATGCCCGCATTTATGCTTCAGTACGAATTTCAAAGCTTTTTCGCCTTGGCGGAAAAGCCGTCCCTCGGTCTGTGGGTGACCATTGCCGCGGGCGTGACCAATATGGGCTTGGACGCGCTGTTCGTCCACCCCGACCTTTTGGATCTGGGCCTTGAGGGCGCGGCGGCGGCAACGGCTTTGAGCGCGGCGATGGGCGGATTTATTCCCCTTTTGTATTTTTCCTTTAAAAATTCGTCCCTGCTCCGTCTGGGCAAGCCATATTTTAACGGGCGCAGTCTTTTGAAGATATGCACCAACGGCTCCTCGGAATTATTAAGCAATATCTCCATGTCCTTGGTGGGAATGCTGTATAACTATCAGCTTATGGAGCATTCGGGTGAGGACGGCGTTGCCGCATACGGCGTGCTTATGTACGTTAATATGATCTTTCTCGCCGCCTTTATCGGTTATTCCGTAGGAGTTTCTCCGGTCATCGGCTTTAATTTCGGCGCGGATAACAGGATCGAGCTTCGTTCGGTGCTTAAAAAGAGCATCGTTATCATCTCCCTTTCCTCCGTGGCAATGCTCATAGCAGGGGAGGGGCTGGCGTATCCTCTTTCCCTCATATTCGTGGGATACGATAAGATCCTGCTCGACCTTACCTTGGAGGGCTTCAGAGTTTTTTCCTTCTCCTTCCTGTTTGCGGGACTTGCCATTTTCGGCTCCTGCTTCTTCACCTCGTTAAACGATGGGCTCACCTCTGCAATTATTTCCTTTTTGCGCACGCTGGTCTTTCAGACGGCGGCGGTATTACTGCTTCCCGTCTTTTTCGGCACAGACGGCATCTGGTGGTCGGTGGTGGTCGCCGAATTTGCCGCCGCTGCCCTTTCGGCAATATTTATAGTTATAAAGAAAAAGAAATACAAATATTAAAAAAACACCCGCAAGGGTGTTTTTTTGAGGTAATATGTAAAAGTGAATAGTTAAGAGGTTCGGAAACCTTTTTTCGCGTAACGCGAAAAAAGCTACCATAATTCCTCATTTCTCGTTTCTCGTTTCTCGTTCCTCGTTCCGGGGTCCCCAAAAATCCGCGTTAGGCGGATTTAAGAAAAACAATATTACTCCTCAACAAATTCTGCAATATCCTCTAAACGGCAATTCAATGCTTTGCATAGCTTATCAAGAGTTTTTGTTTCGATATTTTCGTTGGCGCGCAGACGGCGCACCGTCTTGCTGTCTATTCCGCATTCCTCGCGTAGAGCGTACGTGGACACGCCCTTTTTCTCCATAGTTTTCCACAATCTGTCGAATATGATCATAACAATCCCCCTTGACACACAATATTATGGGGGTTATAATCATATTTATTAAGGGGATATAATCCCCATAAGGAGAATGTTATGGCAGTATGCACATTTTTTGGACACAGAGATACGCCCGAAGAACTGTTCGCACTACACTACCGTCTGTATTTGTAGGGGCTGACGTCCGGTTTTGGGTCCCTATAAATGCCGAAAAGCCGCGATGAAATCCGAATTTTAACAATTTGTTCATTGATTTTATATAACAATATATGTTACTATAACAATGTGAGATGTTTGTAACAAAACAGACCATATTTTTTAAAGAACACAGGAGGGAATTGTATGAGAGTAAAAAACGCACTTTTATTGGTTTTGGCACTGCTCTTGTTTACCGTATCGCTGTCCGGCTGCGATAGCGAAAAAAGCACAGAGTACCCCGAAAAAACATTGCTTCCCGTCGATAAAATGATAGCGGAAAGCGAAACACATCAATATTTCCGCTCCGGTGATAAATATTATCTTCATTACAGCAAGGATTACACGTCTGACGATGAAGTGTATTATTCCCTTGCACAGTTTGATTCTTATGAAAATATGATTTTGTGCCTGACCGAGGACTTGATTAATATTGAACATCTCCGTCCCGATTCCGTGCGCAAAAGTTTGCAAGGTCTTTTCGGGGATGAAAACGGCGATATTCAAGTTGTGAATGTTAACGATCTTCGCTGGATTTCTGCGTCCGATTATACTTTTTACAGTATTAAACTTGGGGAAAACGGGGGATATACGATAGAACTGCTCCGCAACGGAGAAAGAAATGTTTATCTCGATGTAACCGTATTCTGCGATAAAACTTCATTCGATCAAGCTATATCTGATGAGCTGAAAATACACAGCTCGGATAAACTTACCGATACAGTGCAGACGGATGACGGCAAAACGGAAATATATATAACGGATTTTGATAAGTTTACAGATGAATTCAGATACAGAAAAAGAACTTGTTATAATCTGGATTCGGAAGACGGCAGACGAGCCTACGTAATAGAAACACGGGCAGGTGTTTTCGAGGAAGGCAAAGACGAACTTGAATATTCAAAGGATGCTCGCACAAATGTAGTGTTTTTAGAAGATAGCGGAGAATATTATAAAATCTACGTTGGCTGGCGGAATGAATACCCTGATTTTGAAGAATGGTTGTTTTCGCTGAAGTTTGAACAATACGATTCCGAAAAGCATTCCGTTACTGCCGAACCGCCTGCACAAAACGAGGGGTGATGATATGAGAAAAAACAGATTTATCCTTTTTATCGTAATTACAGCCATTTCTTTGGCGTTTGGCGGCTGCTCCGAATCCATTTCCGAAACCGATCAACACAGATATTTCAGCAAGGGCGGCAAGTTTTACATACACTATGAGCAGGATTATACAGAAGATCCGCAATTATACTATGTGGAATCTCCCGTATATGATTCTTATGATGAGATGATTGCGGTTTTGACCGAAAACATAGCTACCGATGAAACGCGCGAATATCTCCAACGCCGTTACGGTGATAAAAACGGCAACATTCGAGTGTTTGATGCCGACGGAATGAAGCAAGCTACGCATCCGGATTTTGAATTTTTCAAGCTTTCCTTTAATAACAAAGTGGCAGGCAGCTACGATATAATACTCAAGCACCGTCTTGACAGTATTACTCAGGCATTGCGCGTAACTGTTTTCCCCGATGCGGATATCTATGATGAGCATTTTGAAAAAGATACTGCCTATTATGTTACCCACGAGAAAACCGAATCTGCAGAGCTTCCCGAAAAGAATGCAAAAGAATATTATTTTGATTCGCTTGTCAGAGATTCACGGTACAGTTCCAGCTTAGGATGCACATTACGCGAGCACAGCGAGTACAAAGCGCTCCATTATTCTTTATCTGCAAGTGAAGATAAAAGTATATATGTAATAGAAAATTACGAAAAAGAAAAAGGCGTATTCGGCGATATGCCCACCGACATAATCGTTTATGTCAAGGAAGGCGATGTTTGTTACCGCATCTCCACAGAGTGGGTGTACGACGAACCGCCTACCGAAGAATGGCTGCTTTCCTTCGGAATGGAGCCCTACGTTCCCGAAGATACCGCAACCGAATAAACCACCCTTTTCTCCCCGAAAGTTTTTTCGGGGAGAAAATTTTTGCCTGAAAACAAAAATTGTTAAATTTTTGAAAAAAGTGCTTGACAACTATTGATTTTACTGCTATAATTGTAAACTGCACTATAATGACCGTAATATGCGAAAAAATCTGATTTTTTCGGGCGCGGCGGTCAGTTTTACGCGGTAAAACGCAAAGAAAATGAATGGAGTGACAGGTTGAATGGTTAAGCAGCAACAGCTCGGAACCAACGTAAGAATGTCGTTTTCAAAGAACCGTGAAGTTCTTGAAATGCCCAATCTTATCGAGATCCAGAAAAAGTCGTTCAAGGAGCTTATCGAGCACGATATAGGAGACGTACTGCGCGATATTTCCCCGATGACCGATTATTCCGGCAATCTCGTTATTGAATTTGTGGATTATTCATTAAGCGATGCTCCCAAGTTCACTATCGAGGAATGTAAAGACAGGGACGTAAACTACGCTGTTCCCTTTAAGGTCATCGTACGCCTTACCAACAAGGCTACCGGTGAAGTAAAGGAGCAGGAGATCTACATGGGCGATTTCCCCATGATGACCGACAGCGGCACCTTTATCATAAACGGTGCGGAGCGCGTAGTGGTCAGCCAGATCGTTCGTTCCCCCGGCATATACTACGAATCCACCGACGACAAGAGCGGCAAGCAGCTTTTGTCGGCTACCGTCATACCCTATCGCGGCGCGTGGCTTGAGTACGAAACCGATTCTTCGGACGTATTCTTCGTGCGTATAGACAAAAACCGCAAAATTCCCATAACAGTGCTTTTGCGCGCATTCGGTCTTGATACCGATAAAAAAATATACGAGCTCTTCGGCGACGAGCATATACTCAAGGCTTCCTTCGAAAAGGACACCATGGCTGCCGAGGCTGAAAAGAACGGAACCACCCCCCAGGAAGAAGCTTACAAGGAAATTTACCGCAAGCTCCGTCCCGGCGATCCTCCTCTCGTAGAGAGCGCACAGGCACTTCTCAATAATCTGTTCTTTGACCCCAAGAGATACGATATCTCTCCCGTGGGAAGATATAAATTCAACAAAAAGTTAGCCCTTGCCAGAAGAATTGCAGGCTGTGTCCTTTCCCGTCCCGCAGTTTCTCCCATCACCGGCGAGGTACTCTTTGAGGCAGGCAGCAAGCTGTCCCGTTCCGACGCAGAGCGTATTCAGGACGAGGGCGTCTGGTCTGTTTACGTCAGCGTTGAGGAGGACGAAAGCACCGACCGCGAGGTTCGCGTTTTCTCCAACAAGATGGTTGACGCTTCCAAGATCTGCGGCATCTCCAACGAAGACCTTGGACTTTCCGAAATGGTTCAGCAGGACGTCCTGCTTGACATTATAAATACCGTCGGCGTTTCCGATATTCCCGCACTCCGCAGAGCTATCGCAAACCGCTCCGACGAGCTTATTCCCAAGCATATCACCGTAGACGATATCTTCGCTACCGTCAACTATCTCCTCGCACTCTCTCACGGAGTGGGCAGTGTTGACGATATCGACCATCTGGGTAACCGCCGTCTCCGCTCCGTTGGCGAGCTTCTGCTCAACCAGCTCCGCATCGGCTTCTCCAGAATGGACAAGATCGTTAAGGAAAAGATGACCACACAGGACGTTGATACCGTAACTCCTCAGTCTCTCATCAACATCCGTCCCATCGTTTCCTCCATACGTGATTTCTTCGGTTCTTCTCCTCTGTCCCAGTTTATGGACCAGACCAACCCCCTTTCCGAGCTGACACACAAGCGCCGTCTGTCCGCTCTGGGTCCCGGCGGTCTCTCCCGTGACAGAGCTTCCTTCGAGGTTCGTGACGTTCACTATACCCATTACGGTCGTATGTGTCCTATCGAAACTCCCGAAGGTCCCAACATCGGTCTTATTTCCTATCTCTCCTCTTATGCGAGAGTAAATAAATTCGGCTTTATCGAAGCGCCCTACCGTGTAGTAAAGAACGGCGTGGTTACCGATAAGACCGTATACCTCACCGCCGACGCGGAGGACGAATTCACCGTTGCCACCGGTAACGAGCCTATCAACGAGGACGGCACCTTCGTAAACCGTAAAATAGTTGCACGCCGCCGCGATGAGATACTTGAATTCGAGCCTACCGAGATCGACCTTATGGACGTTTCTCCCAAGATGGTCGTATCCGTTGCCACCGCAATGATCCCCTTCCTTGAGAACGACGATAACACCCGTGCGCTCATGGGCTCGAACATGCAGAAGCAGGCTGTTCCCCTTATGGTCACCGAATCTCCTATCGTTGCAACGGGTATGGAGTTCAAGGCGGCGTACGATTCCGGCGTTATAGTTATCTGTAAGCGTACCGGCGTCGTTGAAAGCGTCACCGCAGACGAGGTTATCGTTCGTGCGGAGGACGGCACCGTTGACAGATATCCTCTCATCAAATTCCAGCGCTCCAACCAGTCCACCTGCGTAAACCAGCGTCCCGTAGTTTCCAAGGGACAGTATATCAAGGCAGGCGACGTTGTGGCTGACGGCGCTGCTACCGATAACGGCGAAGTCGCTCTCGGTAAGAACGTGCTTATCGGATTTATGACCTGGGAAGGTTATAACTACGAGGACGCGGTTCTTCTTAACGAGCGTCTCGTCCGCGACGATCTCTACACCTCGATACATATCGAGGAGTACTACTGCGAATCCAGAGATACAAAGCTGGGTCCCGAAGAGATCACCCGCGATATTCCCAACGTAGGCGATGATATGCTCAAAAACCTCGATGCTGACGGTGTTATCTGCATCGGCGCAGAGGTTGGCGCAGGCGATATCCTCGTAGGTAAGGTTACCCCCAAGGGCGAAACCGAGCTTACCGCAGAGGAAAGACTGCTCCGTGCTATCTTCGGCGAAAAGGCTCGTGAGGTAAGAGACACCTCTCTCCGTCTGCCTCACGGCGAAAGCGGTATCGTAATCGACGTCAAGGAATTCTCCCGCGATGATTGCGACGTACTGCAGCCCGGCGTTATCAAGGCTGTCCGCGTATACGTTGCCCAGAAGAGAAAGATCTCCGTGGGCGATAAGATGGCAGGTAGACACGGTAACAAGGGTGTTATTTCCCGTATACTCCCCAGCGAGGACATGCCCTTCCTTCCCGACGGCACTCCGCTGGATATAGTTCTTAACCCTCTGGGCGTACCTTCCCGAATGAATATCGGTCAGGTGCTTGAGGTCCACTTGGGTATTGCCGCCAAGAAGCTGGGCTGGAAGGTTATGACCCCCGTATTTGACGGCGCAAACGAAAAAGACATTATCGAATGCATGAAGATGGCGGATATGTGGCGTGACGTATATCCCGGCGAAAACGTAGCCGGTAAGGAGACACGCACCGTCGTTGACCCCGAAACCGGCGATGAAAAGCTGCAGGTGATCGACGGTAAGACCGTTCTTTACGACGGACGTACCGGTCTGCCCTTTGATAACCCCGTTACCGTGGGCTATATGTACTTCCTTAAGCTCCACCATCTGGTTGACGATAAGATCCACGCACGTTCCACCGGTCCTTACTCCCTCGTTACACAGCAGCCCTTGGGCGGTAAAGCTCAGTTCGGCGGCCAGCGTTTTGGCGAAATGGAGGTTTGGGCACTGGAGGCATACGGTGCGGCATATACTCTGCAGGAGATCCTTACCGTCAAGTCCGACGATATCAAGGGCCGTGTAAAGGCGTACGAGGCTATCGTAAAGGGACAGAATATCCCCGATCCCGGCGTGCCCGCATCCTTCAAGGTCCTCGTAAAAGAGCTTCAGTCTCTGGGTCTGGATATCAGAGTGCTTGATAAGGACGATCAGGAGATCAACCTTAAGGATTACGGCGATGATGATGACGGCGACGAGCGTAAGTTCTCCGAAGACGAGCTTGGCAAGTCTGTGCTTGAGGACGGCGACGACGTTATGTACGACGATGAAGAAGGCGTTATCCGCGAAGACGACGGCGACGATGACGATTTCGGATTCGGCGATCCTTCCATCTACGGTTTAGACACCGAAGATGACGATGAATAGAAAGAGGGAACGATAAATGGAAAAAAATATAGAATTTGAATCCATAAAAATCGGTCTTGCCTCTCCCGATATGATCAGAAGCTGGTCTTACGGCGAGGTTAAAAAGCCCGAAACTATCAATTACCGTACCCTTAAGCCGGAGCGCGACGGTCTGTTCTGCGAGCGCATATTCGGTCCCAACAAGGACTGGGAATGCCACTGCGGTAAGTATAAACGCGGCGCGCGCTACAAGGGCAAGATATGCGAAAAATGCGGCGTTGAGATAACCACCAACAAGGTACGCCGTGAAAGAATGGGCCACGTAGAGCTTGCGGCTCCCGTATCCCATATATGGTACTTCAGAGCGATCCCCTCCAAGATGGGTCTGCTTCTGGATATGTCTCCCAAGGTGCTTGAAAAGGTGCTTTACTTCGCTCAGTATATCGTTATCGATCCGGGCGATACACCTCTCGCAAAGAAGCAGCTTCTTACCGAGCAGCAGCACAGAGACTTCCACGAAAAATACGAAAACGACTTCCGTGACGGTATCGGCGCGGAAGCCGTTAAGGAGCTCCTTGCGGAGATCGACCTTGAGGAAGAAAGCGCAAAGCTCAAGAACGAGCTTCTCACCGCTCAGGGCCAGCGTAAGGTAAGAGCTATCAAGCGTCTTGAGGTCGTAGAGGCGTTCCGCCTTTCCGGCAACCGTCCCGAGTGGATGATACTTGAGGCACTTCCCGTTATTCCTCCCGATATCCGTCCTATGGTACAGCTTGACGGCGGCAGATTTGCTACCAGTGACCTTAACGATCTGTACCGCAGAGTTATAAACAGAAACAACCGTCTCAAGAGACTTCTTGAGCTTCAGGCTCCCGAAATAATCATACGTAACGAAAAGCGTATGCTTCAGGAGGCTGTTGACGCCCTTATCGACAACGGCAGAAGAGGACGTCCCGTAACCGGTCCCAACAACCGCGCGCTTAAATCTCTTTCCGAGATGCTCCGCGGTAAGCAGGGCCGCTTCAGACAGAACCTGCTTGGTAAGCGTGTTGACTATTCCGGACGTTCCGTTATCGTAGTAGGACCCGAATTAAAGATATACCAGTGCGGTCTGCCCAAGGAAATGGCACTTGAATTGTTCAAGCCCT